>NZ_JANSIN010000004.1:0-112406 GCF_047462115.1 Synechococcus sp. R50.1
CTGTCGCGCTTGAGCCAGTCATCGACGATGTCGAACCATCCTCGCTCCTGACGCACGCGCCCTACCGCTATGGTCATAGGACGTCTCTCCAGAACAATGACGACGAATAAAGTGCAATACAGCAGCGCCCACAACAGTTCTGAGCAGCACTGTCCTTCCATCTTACGAAAAATCAATAAGTTGCAACATAACCTCAAGATGAGGCGCTGCATCAGCTCATCCGGCGCAGGGATCCCTTGTGTTTTAGGATGGGAAGGGTTTTGGCTGAGGGCAACTGAGCCGGGATCCGTTCGCGGCGGCGGAGCGGAGCCCACAACACCAGGGAGGGCAGCGTGGTTCAAGCCAGGATTTTGTTCGCAGCGGCAGAGGCAGCACCTTTGGCCAAGGTGGGGGGCATGGCGGATGTGGTGGGATCCCTGCCTGTCGTTTTGCGCAAGCTGGGTCAGGATGTCCGCATCATCATGCCTCTGTATGGCTTTCTCTGGGACAAGTTCGGCCAGGAACCGGGGCAATACCCCCGCTCGAAAGATCCCATCTGGTCTAAACAGGTCATGGGTCAGGTGGCCGATATTTACGAAAGCGTTTTGCCCGGCACCGATGTGCCCCTCTACTTGGTCAGCCACTACTGCTTTGCCCCCCACCGCATCTACTACGGCGAGGACGAGTTCTGGCGCTTCACCTTTTTTGCCAACGCCGTAGCCGAATTTGCCTGGACTTACTACCCCTGGAAACCCAACATCATCCACTGCCACGATTGGCACACCGGCATGATCCCGGCCTGGATGCACCAAGCTCCCGATATTGGCACGGTGTTCACCATCCACAACCTGGCCTACCAAGGGCCCTGGCGCTGGCAACTGGAGCGCATGACCTGGCTGCCCTGGTATTTTTCTGCCCACAACACCATGGCTGCCGGGATCCTCTACGCCGACCAAGTGAACACCGTCTCGCCCACCTATGCGATGGAAATTCGCACCCCTCTGCATGGGGAAGGACTGCAGGACTTGTTGGCCTGGAAAGGGGAACGGTTGCGAGGAATTTTGAATGGGATCGACATCGATAGGTTTGATCCCCGCACCGACCCAGACCTAGAAGCCAATTTCAGCATCGATGATCTCAGCGGGCGGGCGACCAACAAAGCCACGCTACAGGCCAAGTTGGGCTTGACCGTTAACCCAGATACCTTCCTGATGGGCATGGTGGCCCGTTTGGTGGAGCAAAAAGGGATCGACTTGCTCATCCAAGCCCTGGATCGCTTTTTGACCTACAGCGACGCGCAATTCGTTTTGCTGGGAGGCAGCGGCGAAGCCTACTACGAAGGGCGGATCCGGGAGATGGCCGAGCGGCACCCGGGCAAAATGGCCTACCAAAAAGGCTACCAACCCAAGCTGGCCCAGTTGATCTACGGGGGGGCAGATGCGTTTTTGATGCCCAGCCGCTTTGAGCCCTGCGGCATCAGCCAAATGATCGCCATGCGCTATGGGTGTGTGCCCATCGTCCGCCGCACGGGAGGGCTGGTGGATACCGTCAGCCACCACATCCCCAGCAAGGGGATCGGCACCGGCTACTGCTTTGACCGCTACGAAGCCCTGGACTTTTACACCTGTCTGGCGCGGGCTTGGGAAGCCTTCCAGCACAAAGAAACTTGGCAAGCGCTGCAGAAGCGGGGCATGGCCAGCGATTTCAGTTGGCACCGCTCAGCGCTGGAATACCTGCGCATGTATGAGCTGATTCTCAACCTACCGCTGCTGCCGGAAAAGCCTCCAGAGCCACCCAACTCGCCCAGCTCCTCTCCGCCCAAGCTCAAGAAGCCCATCTCCTCCCAGCCTCGCTCCAAAGGGATCCCTGAGCTGCAGCAAAGACCCGAGGAGTAGGGTAAAGTGGAACGGGTCAAGAGAGGTTTTGGGGGTTACCCACACATGATCGGACGACGTCCCGCTGTTGCTTCCCAAGGCTGTCGCCAGGACGCCATCGCACAGGGGCTCAGCCTTCTGCGCCGTTCTTGGGCGCGGTTGGTTTTCGGCGTACTGCTCGGCCTTGTCCTGGGCATGGGCTCCACCTTCTGGGCCACCGCTCAGCAGCTCCCTGCCGGACAGCAGCTTATTCCCAATCCGCAGCAGTTTCGCGCCCTAGAGCAACCCAGCAGCGCCCTCAGCGCATTGCGAGCCGAACAACTGGCTGCCGAAGCCGATGCCGCTATCCAAGCGCAAAACTACGACCAGGCTGTCGAGCTGCTGCAGCAGGTGTTCAACGCCTACAACCAGCGCTCCAACTACCACCAAGATCTCTCCCGCGCCTTCGCCGGGATCCAAAACCGCATCTCCGAAGAGCAGCGGGAGCTGGCCCGTGTTGCTGCCCAAGCCCGGGATCAAGCCGCCTACGATTTGGCCGTGGTCTACCGCGCCGCAGGGCGACCGGAAGAGGCCGTGGGCTGGCTGATCCAGGTCATCAACAGCCAGAGCCCAACCCGCGAGCTGGGCACCCAAGCCTACCAGCAGCTCTTGGAAATCGGCTTCGTCAGCACTCCCTTCCCCAGCTAGAGCTGCTCTTCCAGATGGCGATAGAAAGCCAGCGCCGTTTGCCCATAGGTTCGTTGGTCAAAGCGCAGCAGGGATCCCACCTGGTCTGGTAGCTTCTGGCCGCTGCGATGCTCGACGATCAAGGTTCCGCCTGGCTTGAGCAAGGGCGGGATCAGGGGCAGGAGCGGGGCGTACAGACCGGCCTCGTAGGGAGGAGCAAAGTACACGTAATCAAATGGCTCCAAGTTCAGGCCGCGGCTGAGCAGCTTGCGGGCATCTCCCTGAATGACCTGGAAAGATTGCCCCGGCTGCGCCACCTTGGCCCAGTTGGCTCGGATGATGCGGCAGGCAGGGGCGGCAATCTCGATCCCGGCCACAAAAGCGGCCCCCTGACACAGGGCTTCTGCCCCCACCGTACCGGCTCCACAGCACAGATCCAGCCAGCGACAGCCTTCTACCTGCCCTTGCAAGATGTTGAACAAGGCCTGCCTCACCCGGCCAGGTGTGGGTCGAGTGCCCAAGCCAGCGGGAGTTTGCAGCGCTCGTTTGCCGCTGATGCGCAGGCTCATGGGATCCCTTCAGGGGCTAGGCGTGGCCGGCAACTGGCCGGTCAACCCACTGCGCTGGGCAGCGCGATCCCGCTCCATCTGGATTTGCTCCACCAAAGGTTGGGGCAGTTGGGCGGAAGCTTGCAGGGCCTGATCGAAAAGGGGGACGGCCTCTCGGTCTTGCCCTTTGGAAACCAGAATTTGCGCCTTGAGGTAATAGAGCTCCGGGTTGTTGCAGGAAGCAGCAATGGCCCGATCCACCGCCTCCAATGCCTCGTCAAAGCGCTGCATATCCCGGTAGGCCAGAGCTTGGCCGCGGTAGGACAGATAGTCAGGCGCTGCCATCCGAAACTGATTTAGAGCCTTCTCCCGGTAGGTCAGCAGCAAATCCATGTAGCCGTTGAGCAGATTCAGCTCCGGATCGCTGCTGTCCACTGCCTGGGCGGCCCGGATGGAGGCAAACAATTGATTGAGGGTGGGCAGAGCCTTGGGCAAACCGATGACCACCCCATCTCGCACCACAATGTTGGCTGCCTCTAGCCCGTAGCCCACACCCTCGTAAAGGTTGCCACGCAAGGGATCCGTCTTTTTCAACTCGGCGGCCACCTGTCGGGTTTGAGTGGCCAACTGGGCAAATGCTTCCAGGTCTCCCTCCTGATAAGCCAGCGCCGCCAACAGGGCATAGACCATCGGCTCTTCGGGAGAGGCCTTCTTGGCCATTTCCAGCTTTTCCCGGCTCTGGCTGTAGCGGCCTGCACAGAAGAACTCTTCAAAAGCTGCGGCTACCTCTGGGCTGATGGGGCGGGCATTGTCCCCGCTGCGGAAGGGATCCTGCGCCCAAACGGGCAGAGCGGATCCCCACACCCAACAGAGCACCCCCAGCAGTTTGCCCAGCCTGCTCATTTTGCCGATACTCATCCCCACTGCCTCAACCCCCACCCCTGTCTAACTTTCCCTTTAGCGCAGCAGTTGCGCAATCGAAGCAATAGCCGCATCTTGAACCAACTCATTGGGCTCATAGGCCAGAAGATCGTGCAAGGGACCCAAGGCGCGCGGATCCCCGATTTGGCCGAGGGCACGGGCCGCCGCCTCCCGCACCACCGGTTCATCGTCCGCAAGCTTGGTCAGCAAAGCCGGCACCGCCTCCACCACCCGCATTTGCCCCAACCGGTAAATGGTTTGCAGTTGAGCCTCAAGAGGGGTTGCTGGGAGAGCAGAGCTGTACACAGAAATACCCGCAGAACCGTCGTAGGAATAGCCGCCGTGCGCCATCGAGATAGCCGAGAGAGCCTGCAACGCCTCTAGGGCACGATATCGCTCTGCCCCGCTCATCTGGGGCAATTGAGCCACCAGATCATCAAAAGCTTGCTGCACAGGATCGACAGCCGCAACCTGTTGGGCAATGCGAGTTAATTGGCGATCCGCCTGCACCTGCTGCCAAGACTGGAACGCTGCCAGACCTGCCACTATCAAAGCCGCATCGGCCAGAATGGCTAGCAGCGCCATTCCTCCCCAAATCTTGCTGCGACGGCTGAGCCTTCGCATTTGCTTGTCCACATAGACAAAGGCTTGGTGCTGCCGTTCCCAAAAGTCGGGGGCCACCTGCAGAGTTTGGGCGCTCAGATCGGGAGACAGAAGATTTTCCTCGCGGGCTACCTCCAGGCTCTGTAGCCTCTGATTCAAGCGAGAAAATTGTTTCGTCCAGAGCCAAGTAAACATCAGGTCACGTCCTCTCTCCAAGCCTGCCAATGAGAACCAAGTCCTGCTGACACGACATCATGTGGCCTGTGCTGGCATCTAATCTAGCGTCAGGCAAGGTTGGCCCACTTTCCCTCGCGATCCCAGGGGGGAGCTTATGCGACAGGATAACAAAAGCGTCGGCTCCCCACCACCGGTCTTTACCCCAGAATCGCAGGATACCTCTCATCATGGAGAGGCCGACGAAGGATACAGAGAGGTTGGCTGCACTTGCGACCGAGAGAACCCGAAGGCCACCGCGTCGAGCTTCTCGACACCCGACTGACCGTTTGAGCCATTCTGCCGCTGCCTGAGGAGATGCCATGACCACTGCCCTCGCCCCCCGTAAAACCCACACTTCAGAGGAATACTTTGCCCTGGAAGCTGAATCAGAGGCCACAGGCGGGATCCGCCGTGAATTTCGCAATGGGGAAATTATTGAGATAACTGGCGGCACACCCATTCATAGCCAACTGATTACCAGTGTCAATGCCCTACTTTGGCTTAAGCTAAGAGGCAAGGGTTTTTCCGTTTTTTCTAGTGATCTCAGACTTTACATACCTGCCTTCGAACAATATGTCTATCCCGATGGTATGGTGATCCAAAACCCAGTTCAGCTTAAAGAAGGGCGCAAGGATACTGTCACTAACCCTATCTTAATTGTGGAAGTGCTCTCGCCTGCCACCGAAAGCTACGATAGAGGAGCGAAGTTTGCTGCCTATCGCTCTCTCCCAACTTTACAGGAGTATCTGCTAATTGACCAAGCTCGAATCAGTGTAGAACACTACCGCCGCCAGGGAAATGTCGAGTGGATCTTCAGGGACTACCATGCCCTGGATGATGTTGTTACGCTGCCATCTGTCAACATCACTTTTTCCCTGGCAGACATTTACGGTGATATTGAATTAGAGCAAGATTCAAATGCAACACGCTCCTGACAAGAACCTACTCCCCCACTTGAAATGTAGATGAGGCAAGTTGGGAATGCCTGAAGTGATTCTGCTAGATATCTACATCCGGCTCTGGCTAGGGTTACACGGCTATGCCATAAAAGACTATTAAAGGATGAGATGGGCGACAATGTTTGCAGAAGTATCTAGGGCGTTTTAACTCATTCAAGGGAGGAAAAACTATGACTGCTACCTATGCTGTGTCTTCTAAGCCAATGACTTTTGCTGAGTTTCTGGAGTGGAAACCTAACAGACGATACGAACTACACAACGGAGTTGCGGTTGAGATGCAACCCACAGGGAAACATGATGAAATCAGTGGTTTTCTTGCCATCGAATTGGCATTAGAAATCCGCAGGTGCAACCTCAACTATTTTCTAGGTCGGGACACCTTGATCAAGGCGCCGGAAGGCGATACTGCCTACGCTCCTGATGGGGTGGTGATTGACCGTACCGCCTTGGCCAGAGAACCCCTGTGGCAGAAATCCTCGACGCTCATCCACGGAACCTCTATTCCTCTTGTCATTGAAATTACCAGCAACAACTGGCGAGATGACTACTGGCATAAGCTGAGTGACTACGAGACGTTAGGTATTGCCGAATACTGGATCGTTGACTACCAAGCGTTGGGGGGTCGTCGGTACATTGGCGAGCCGAAGGTTCCCACAATCTCGGTTTTCCAACTGGTCAATGAGGAATATCAGGCGCAATTATTTCGGGGCAATGACCGGATTCGCTCTAAAGTTTTCCCTGAATTAAACCTCACGGCTGAGCAGATTTTTCGGGCTGGAGCCTAGCATGGTCAAGGCACTTCCGCCCGTATTAACTCGTGGTCAGAGGCAACTTTTTCCAGCCCATTGGCAGAAGCATATCGAATTGGCTGATATATGGCTACCACCCTTCTGAAAGACGTTCCACAATATCCCGACGGGACAACACCTTTTCGCAGGTCTCCCATCTTGGGCCTTTGGGTTCAACTGTGCTTGCGTAGCGCAGCTCAAAAGCGTTGGCCTGTTTCTTGCGCTCTGTAAACTCCTGCAATTTGGCCTCCAGAGTTTCGATATTCTCAATCCACTCATCTTCGATAGTATCGGGCAAAGAACCGAACAAGTCGTAGCGATCTTTCATCCGCTGAGAAAGCACCTCGTATACCTTTTCGTCGTGGGTACCGTGGTACACCAGGTTGAGCATGTCCACACGGTCGCGGGTCTGACCAAAGCGCTTGATCCGCCCGATGCGCTGCTCTAGGCGGGAAGGATTCCAAGGGAGATCAATGTTGATCAGCGTGCCCAAAGTTTGGAGATTCAGACCTTCACAAGCAGCATCGGTGGCCACCACCAGCCGAATGGTACGCTCTCGCACGGCTCTCTTGATATCTTCCCGCTCTGCGCTCCGCCATTCTCCGGCAAAAAACAAACCCGACTTGTGGGCGCCTGCATAGAGAGCCACACTTTCTTGAGGCAGACGTTGGCTCAGGTTGTTGGCCACCCAATGGGCGGTATCAAAATACTGGCTGAAAATGATGCATCCCAAGTCCAGCCAGTGTCGTTCCTGTAGGAAATAGAGGACGGCATCGAGTTTGGGATCCGTGCTCTTTTGGCTCAAGACGCTAACAATGCGCTCCAAATGGGCATATTCTGCCTCTAAAATCTCTGGAAGGTTGTCTAACAGCCAATCTTCTTCTCCGTCCTCCTCAAAAAAACGCCGCTTTTCCAGTAGTTTCTGAGCCGTAGATAGGCCGCTGGCAATACTGGAGCAGATCCGGCTTTGCATGATGCTTTTCATAAACCCAGCGGATTGGGTACGCTGTCTCAAAGCCCTAGCAAAATCTTGGGCAGCTTCATAGGCCACATCAAATTCGGGAGAAGTGAGCAAACCCAGCCCACAGAACATGGGCAATTGCTCTCCCTCGCTCGGCCAAATATCGACGGCAATCCGCTCAAGCAAGCCCAATTCTTCCAAGGTAGAGCGTTTTCGCAATACGGTATGGCGCAGAATTGGGTTGTGTCGCTGGAAAAAAGTCAGCCCCTGTTGGCGCTCTTCCAGGGCATCTCGCAGTTCTTGGCGGGTGAAGTCCTCCAATTCCGTCAGGGGCTTATCTGTGAAGTGTTGACCTTTGAAGAGCTTCAGATCGCTGCGGATGTGGTCAAACAAGGGATCCTCAACAGATGGCGGCAGAGGATTGCGGAGCAAATTCCAGGCAAAATGCTCGTCGGTCACTGCTTGTTGTCCTGTCAAGATGGGCAGGATCTTTTGCGTCTGCTGCCACAACTGCTGATGCCGTCGTCCCAACACATGCTCGGCACCGCTGTTGAGCACTCCCAGCAGATCCCACAGTTCCTCAACATGGGTTTGGATGGGGGTGGCTGTGCCCAAAAGGACGTGCTTGGACTGCGTGGCCGCCTTGCCCATAAAGTCCAAGAGATTGTTGGGTTTGGGATCCCTTACCGTGACACCACGGGTACAGCGGGCGCGGTGGGCCTCATCCAGGACAATCGTGCCAAAGCGTCGTTCCAAAAGGCATTGGGCTTCGGGGGCATTGTGAAAGATGAGACCCGTAGAAACAATACCAATTTGATAGGGGCAACGGCCAATACCTTCAGCACCCTTGGTTTTGATGATGTGCCCATTGGCATCTTGCCATACCTTGCGGTTGGAGAGCCACACAGCAGAGGGAATGCCCAGTTTATCTTTGAGTTCCACTTGCCACTGCTGGCAGAGGGTAGCCGGACAAAGAATTAAGGCTGGCCCATCTTCCAAAAGGCACGCCACCATCGCCGCAACCGCCAAAGACAAGGTTTTACCCAGCCCCACTTCATCTGCCAGAATGAGTCGCACTGCACCATACAGCTCTCGGTGTTCCAGGAACATTTCCACAAACGACTGCTGCCATGGTTTGAGAACCTCACCCCGGCGATAGAGAGGGGCTTCCACCAATGCGGCTCCAGGAACATCGACAGGTTGCAAGTCTTGAAGAAATACCTCTACCTTGCGAGATAATCGCCCCACCTCTTCCACAATCGCTTCTGGCAGAGGAACACTCCGTTCCCACAGGTACTGAAACTCCGCTTCGACCCAAGCAACCCCTTCTGGCGACTGGTCTTCCCAGACAATTTCGTAATGCTCTTGCCATCCCTGCCGCGTTTCGTTGAGGCTGCCGATAAAAGCAGATTTGGTGCCATCTCTTGCCTCAATAACACCTGCTTTGCCGTGGAGAAAGGGGGCATCTGCGGCTGACACCACTCGCACTTCCACTTTGCCGCTTTTGAGGATTTCGTAAAGTTGACGGTAGCGGGGGCGCTGTAATAGGCTGGTGATCAATTCTCCTTTCTCTTCGTTCCATTTTTCTTTGAGCGCCATTTCTCTGGCCTGGCGGGAAGCTTTGCCGATGGCAATATCCCAGGGATCCAAGTCGCTGTTACAGACGATCTGCACCTGCTCGATGTGTGTAATCTCTTCAGTCACCAATTCAAAAATAGAAGAGCGAAAGTACCCAGCAATGCGCTTGTAGGTGCGTGCCTTTGCCAGGCGATCTTTGAGAAAGACATGGCTGAGCCGCTGCTGGCGGGAACTGAAACGGCGTAGGAAAGAAGTGCTGGACATGGCGGGCTGGGGTAAAATTGTAACAATACTCTAGCCTTAAAATGAGCAGCCGAAGGCGCAAGCAGCGTCTTTGCAGAATAAGCTGATCAGCGCAAGGTAGCCATGTCAACCGTACAAGAGTCTGCAGGCTTTCAGGGCAGAGAGAAGCGCAGCATAGGAATATCCGAAGCACAAGCGCGGCTTATTCAAGAGAAAATTCAATCCGTCTTTGGCTCGGATCTGTGGGCTATTGTTGTCTATGGATCCCGCGCCAATAATTCATGGGTTCACGGCTCTGACCTCGATTTATTAGTAATTGCAGAGAATATACCCGATTGCAGGAGCAGAGATGACTTACTGCTTCCTACCTGCAGGGATCTAGAAAAACTTCTTGGCTTGGAGATAAACTTTATCTTGCTAAAGCCCACAGAGCTATGCAGGCCAGCCAGCTTGACTTATGAAGTGGCTACCAACCACCACATCATCTATGAAAAGCAGAACTGCATCACGCAGATCAGGGATATAGTCAATCAACTCATCTGTGACAGTTTAATTACGTATAAAGTATGCCGGGGGATCCCCTATTGGGTGAATAACGATGAGAAAGAAATTAGCAAGAGACTACTATCAAAGGGCTAATTATCGCATCCAAGCGTTGTCATTCTTCTATGAGGTTGGCGATTACGCTGATGTAGTTCGGATGTACCAAGAAATCATTGAGTTATTCATCAAAGCTTGCCTAATCATTAAGGGAATAAACTACGGCAAAACCCATGACCCTGGTGGCCAAGTAGCAGAAAATAGAGAACGGTTCCCAGAGCTTTCTGACGAGGAAATAGCCTTGCTGGAAAACATATCATTTGAGATGCGCAAAGATAGGGAGTTGGCTTTTTATGGAGCTGTAGATATTGTCCCCTTGGAATACTACAAACAAAAAAATGCGGACAAGGCTATAGCTTATGTTAACCAAATAAAGTCGATTGTTGAGAAATACTTTAACTCAGATGCTGAGCTTGAAGGAAGCCCTGACAATACAACTTGTGAGTGAGTTAATCCTATAACTTCTTCTTCAACCCAAGCGTTCATTTCTGATAAGGGCGAGCAAGATCCCGGCGGCTGAGGACTCTTCTGGATAGCGGTGTTCTCGCTTGCGGGCAATGTATTGACAAAAAGCCACCAAATCATCCCGGCGCATGTGGTAGTTGGGCACCAAAGACCGCAGGTGTTCCATCACCTCATCGCTATCCGCCTCTTTCTGCAGTTCGTAGAGAGCAAACAAAACGGCTCGCAGTGCTGAGCGGCCAAATTCGCCCTCAAAGCTGCTCTTCTTGAAGTCTAGAGCATTTTTGAGTCGGGCATTGTTGGGCTGCTGAGAGGCCATCAATTCGCCATAGTCGCCAACTCGAAATGCCTTGGCAAAGTTCTGGTAGTTGTCCAGCTTCTTCAGCCCTACCGCTTCCAGTTCCATCATTTTCAGATAAAAGCGCTCTGCACCACAGCACCCCTCCCACACCCCCTGCGCGATGCCTTCAGGTACAAGATGCTCATTGGCAACCTGCACGGCATAATCAATAATTTCCCGAACGATATCTCTTTCGCCTTTGGGTCGGGGGCGCAGGGCTGCTGCCACCATATCCTGTCCATCAATGCGCCGGTAGCCCGTCAATACCCGCAACGCTGCCGCATAACCTGCCATTTGCAAATCGGCATCTTCAAACAGGTTTTCGGTGCGCCCCTTGCCTTGGGTGCTTTGATTTAGCCCCACCATGGTTTCAATCTGATGGGCAACTTCTTGCCGCACCTCTTCCACCAGCTCATCCCGATAGGCAGAAGTATCTTGCAACCGCTTACGCGCCACCAGCAACACCGTGCCTTGCACATAACCGCCCTTTTTGAGTTCAGAAGTGGTTTCGGTGGCAATGTACCAAGCGGCTGTAACTTGCAAGCCCGCCCCCCACATGATGCTGGCCATATCCGACCACACTTCGGCATCCTGATGGGTGAACATCACAATTTGCAAGCCGTTGTCGGGCATGTGGTTTGCCAAGGCAGTATAGGCGGCAATCATATCCTGACGGAACTTTTCCCCCTTGCCCTGAATGGCTAAAGCTCTGCGACTATCCCACACCCAATGGGCAAATTCTTTGGGTGGATTCTTTCGCAACCACGCAATAAAAAACTCGGTGATTTCGTGGTAATGAATTGCATCGGCATAAGGGGGATCGGTAACTCCACAGTCACAACTTATTTTATGTTCCCGGGCATCTGTACATTGAACAGTAGAAATTCCGGTTAGATGGGAATATCGACGGTCGTATCTGGATACATAAGCACTAATCTCGCAAGAACTTCTCTCGGCATAAGAGAAAAAAGTGTTAAGCGCTTGATTGTAAAATACTTGGGCAACTTTTTCAGCAGTCAGGGCAACACCAGGTCTTCCTGGACTTCCAGGAGTCCATCGACACAACTTAGATGAGTAATCTAATATCTTACAAAGATCTACTGAAAGAGTGGAAACTTTCTTTAATCGATTTGACATCCTAGAAAGTATAAACAATTGTCTTGGACTAAACAAATGATGCCAATACGTCCAGCCCCGCGTGCGAATTAGCTCATCGGTTTTTTCTCCAGGTTCAATCGGCATATCGGGTACCAGTCCAGCTTCTTGCCAGGCGGCGAGGTTTTCTCTAACGATTTGCTCTACTTTGCGCTCTCGTTCTAGGTCGGCGGGGGTGACGCTGGCGAAAAAGGTTTCTTGACGGCTCTTGCCCAAGGTTTCGGCGGTGATCCACTGAATGCAATACAGCCGTTCCTGAAAAATATCGTCGGGGCGAGGCATAAAATCGTGCTTTTCCCAACGGCGCAGTTTATTGCCGGTGGTGCCATCGGGAAGGCGGTAATCGCCTCGGATGGTTTTAATAGGCGTGCGGTACTCTTCTCCATCCAGAACGTAAACCAAATCGCCATCCTGAACGGTGCCCTTGGCAGCGGCTTTCATTTCCGCTTCGCTGACCCCGGATACAATTTCAATCTCAAAGCGCTTGTGTTCGGGATTGGGGATCAACTTGGCTACCACATTGCGGGTTTTGCTAATCACCCAACTGGGAGCCATTGGCACCATCCAGCCCGTGTGAGGGCAACGAGTTTCCAGGCAATACAAATAGGCTTTGGCGCGGTTGCCGTGCTCATCATGCTCAATGCCTAGAGCAGTAATTTCCCGATCCACCGCCTCAGCCACTGCTTTTTGGGCTGCTTCAATTTCCCGACGGGTGGCTTCATCGGCTCCCACGATATTCAGCGCTCCCCAAGTGAGCATACAGGCAATGGGATTGAGGTCGCTGGCATAGACATCGCATCCCAGCCTTGCCGCCTCAAAGGGGATTTGACCGCTCCCGCAAAAGGTATCCCCTACTCGTGGGCGATGGCCAAACCGCAAAGTCCCCAGTTGTTCCACCAATTCCGGGAAACTGTGGGCATTTGTCCCCAAATGTTGGTTCACCCGATCCCAAATGGGGCCGTAGAGGGTGGCATCGTCGCATTCTTCGGGTCTCTTGGCCTCTGAGACGCGAGTTGGGTAGTCATGGCAGCGCACAAATTCTGTCTCCCACTTCAGCCGCGTCTGTTCATCAATAGCCGGGTTCCAGATCAAAGTTTTATTTGGGTCAACAATAATTTCGTCAATTGCAGACGGATCAAAAGGCAAAATCTGATCGTTTTTTGAACCGAACTTTCGGGATTCTCGCCACTGAACGGCAAATAGCCTAGATGCTGTTTGGTTATTCAACCGCGAATGGGCCTTGAGTGTTTTGTAAATCTTAATGGGATTCTTTTTAAATCCCCTGCGAACAAATGCTTCATCGTCAATTGCCATCAACAATTCAAACACTTCCAGATCGGCTTCGGGGTTATCCGTTGCAGGTAGCAATGCCCCCAATACGCAAGCTTTGGCCAGGATCAGAGGTTTGCGCCCTTTCCAATAGCTCCCCAACGCCGTGAGGGTTTGGCCAGCCCCAGCTTTGCGTTCCTTTTGCGCTTCGGCGCTGATTTTTTGGGCAGGCAAGAGCCGCTCGATCAAACTCGGCTTATCTTTCCAAGCAAGGGGGATGATGGACAAGGGAGATCTCCGGCGATACCATCGATCATGGTAGCTCTTAGGGCCCTAAGCCGTGAACTGGGAAGACTATATTCATTCGGATCCCGATATTCTCCTGGGTAAGCCAGTTTTCAGAGGAAGTCGCCTATCGGTGGAATTTATTTTGGGGCTATTTTCGGCAGGCTGGACGGAAAAGCAGATTTTGGAAAACTACCCTACGCTGACTCCAGAAGCACTTAGGGCTATGTTTAGCTATATCCAAGAATGTATGCGTGAAATGAACTTCTACAGTTTTTCAGATAAAGTCAGTTGATGCAATTTCTCGTCAATGAAAATTTTCCACGCTTAAGTATCTGTCTATTGCGAGATGCTGGCTTAGATGTGGCATCGCTCTCAGAGGAAGCTCCAGGTACTAAAGATTTCGAGGTCTTGGCTAGAGCTGCACAAGAGAAGCGGATTATATTGACTTTTGATCGGGATTATGGAGAACTAATTTTTCGTTATTCTTCCCGAGAAAGAGCATCTGTGGTTTACTTTCGTTACCAGCCGAGTACGCCAGAAGAACCAGCTCAGCAATTGCTAAAGTTGGTCGGCGATAAAAACTTGGTACTGGAAGGGATGTTTACTGTGATCGAGCGCAATCAAGTGCGACAGCGTCCTTTGTAAGTCTAGCTTGTCCAAATCTGGAATGGACTCTGGAAGAGCGTTAAACAACTTGCGAAACTGGGCAGTGGTGCGAGATTTCACAGTGTTTCGGGGTTTAATTCTTCCGTCTTGCCTGCTTGATACTCGGCTATTGCCTCGGCACCGAGTTTTGCTAACATATCCGCTGAAGAAGCAAAGGATTCTTCCCATCGCTGATCGTCTTCTAGCTCATCAAGAATCAGGCTGGCAATTGCATTTTGCTCCTCTGTGGGTAGAGCTTTTAACTTGCTAATCGCTTTCTCCAGCAGTTCTGTCATCATTTGCATTCTCCCAAATAGGCGGTTTTATCTAGTATAACTTAATCTCTTAGCTTTGTCGTGCCAATGGTTGCTTCACTATCCCAAAAGGGCGAGGGATCTTCTTGCAAGCAGGATAACAGGCTGAGTTGATCGGCTTCTACGGCTTCGCTACGCAAGCTATCGGAACAAGCTGGCTGGTATGGGCGCTTGACCGGAGTAGGCACACTCAGTTCCGTCAAGGGATTTTCTGTGAGGGCATAGCGCAGGGCTTTGCGCCAACCGATATTCCCGTGATCGACACCCCCTGTCGCCGCTGCTGTCATGGTGTAAAGCCACCAGCGCTCTTCTGGACGCAGCCCTCTCCAGTTGCGAATGGCATTGGGGATCGCCTCCGGTTTGGCCCGTTCTACTGCCCAAGCCAGCACCAGCAATTCCTTCCCCAGCAGACGTTCTACGAGGTTGCGGCCAGTTGTCCAACGGCTCGGATTCATTTTTTTCGCCCGCAGGCGGTCATTAAACTCTTGTTTGAGATCCTCAGCAATCTGGCTCCAGATAGACCGGCTGAGAACACAGCGCTCCGCAATGTCCGGCTGTCCGTTGATGCCCGCCTTGATGCCATAGACTTCGTAAATCAGCACAGGAGCGGTTCTGCCGGCAGGTATTTCGACCACAAAGTGGTGGGGATCAACGGTTTTGGGACAGCCGAACCCCACCGTCTCCCATTTTTTATCGCTCACTGCTCTACCTCTCCCGGCTCAGGATTGATTTCCAACCGATGCAAAAAGACTTCCAAATCGTGGCCGCTGCTGAAGTGTAGGTCGTCCAAGCGCAGACTCACCTCTGCCGTCTCATTGCCCAAAGCCTGACGTGCTATCGCAATAAACTGCTCAATGTCTTCCGCTTTTACCACCATATCGCTTCCAAACCGGGTGGTGATGGCTCGGTTCCCTTCCCCCACGGTTAGGGAGATCCCACCCGCCAGTCGCACACCCAAAGCCTTGCTCTGATTGATGGCCGTATAACTCGCCTTATTTCCTTGCAGGTTGAGGCGCTTGTGCAGCTTAGCCGGTTTGTTTTTGTCAATCACCGGCCCTTTTTGGTCGAGCGCCGGGATCGTGAAGTTGCGAGTGGTGCTCACCCCTTGATCTTCGGCGTAGGCATAGATGGTAACGGCTTCTGATCCCTCTAGTTCGATGGGGCCAGTGTAGAGGGTGCCTTCCCGTGGGTTAATGCCCGTGGTGTTCCAGCGAATTTGACCACGGGGTTTCACGGTTAGCTCTACGGTGCGCTTGCCGCCGCCAATACGAGGCTGGTGGGTGAGGGTCAGCGTATTCTTCCAAGCATAGACATCCCCTGTCTCGTGCCGGCCATCCGGGTCAATGGCGACAAACCACAGGGCAGTGGCATCAGTTGTCCAGATCGTATCGGGCACCACAGGGCTGTTGGCATCCACATTGGGCGTGTAGCTGTAGTGAACGCGGCCATTTTTGCCCGCATCTCGAGGCAGAATTTCCAAGGTAGCCGTACCGGTGCGGTCATCGTATTCTCGCTGGGTGATGGCTACGGATGTGCGGGGGGGCGGAAAGGGCCCCTTTTCGATGTATCCATCTTCGGTGTACCGCCAGCGACCTTGGCTGACGGCTATCTGCCGCAGGGTATCCATTCCTTTGGGGGGCAACCAGGGCCAGCGCTCGTTGGTGATGGTGCGGGAAACCACGTCTCGCCAAGGGATACGCCGCTCTCCCCCTGCCGGCCACAACAGGTCTTCTGCTCGCGACAGCAACGCCTCGGCATTGGCTTCCACATCGACATACAGCTTGGATGCACCGACATCGGATAGGGCTTTTTCGATCTGCTCTTCAGCATGGAAGGTATTGCCCGTAAAGGTCATGGAGAGCTTGGTAGGAGTCAGTTTGCCCTTGATGGGGTAATAGACCCGATTGAACAGGCTGACCACAGTGGCGTTAAAGTCGTAGGCGGCTTGTTCGGCCTCTTCCTCCAGTTCTGCTTTGTGGGGGGATTTGTCTCCACCGGTTTCTTCCAGTACTCGGGCAACGGCCCACAAACGACGGGTTTTGTCTTCTAGGCTGGCCAGATTGGAGCCATCTCCGGTAACCACACAAAAGTTGTTCTTCTCGGGAACACTTTCCCAAAACTGCTGGGCCTCTTCTGGGGGTGTTTTGCTGTCTGGGCTGAGTACCAGGCACACCCGCGGGCCATTGAGGCGAATCTCATCAATTTTGGGCAGGGCTTGCACCTCTTGATAGGCAATCCGCCGTTGGGGTCGGAAAATTTCTTCCAGCCGCCGCTTCATTTCCGCATCAATTTTCGGCTGGGGAGCGTTGCGGGCACGGCTATCAATGCGCTTACGCAGGTTCTCGATGTTGGAAAAGTACCAAGCATCGTTTTCTTTGCGGTGCAGGTACCAGGCGTTGGCACGGAACGCTTGAAAAGCATCCTGAAATTCGCTGACATTCCGCTGAGGAGCTACTAGGTATTCCAAAAATTGCCCCTCGGTAAAGCCTTTCACGGCATCAACTGATTCAGACAGAGAGGCAGTCAACAGCAGGGCAGCAATCTGACTGGCAGCATCATGGCCCAGTTTTTGATCCACCAGTTCAGCGACAGCAGTGCCATTGGCCGCAATATCGTGGGCAATCGCTCCCTGTAGATTGCTGATTTTGTTGATCTCTTCCCGCACATCTGGGATGTTGAGGTTCAGATGCTGGCAACCGATCAGGTAGACATCGTTGCTGGGACGCTCCCATACCGACTGGATTATTTTTGAAACAAACTGCATCAAGCCGCGAGTTTGACGGTAGCTTTCGTTTTCCTTAAATAGGGCAATGATGTGCTTAACCGAAGGATGGAAAGGGTAAGAAGCATGAATTTCGGCGGCAATTTGTTCGGCAGTTTTGGCAATTGATTTGGCTCTGGCTGCATCTCCCAGCACTTTTGCGTAGGCAGAAGCAACTGCATCAATGGTTTGTACATTGGGCAGGGAGCTAAATAGCCGCTTGCGGAGAATGTCGTAAATTTCCGATGTGCCCAGGTCTACCGGTGTGATGGATCGCGCTTGGCGGTTGGTTTCTTGAGCGAAGTTACCGATTGCTTTTTGCAGTTCCCGTGAGGCTCCTTCGTAGCTGCCGGATAGGTTGGAAATGACAATGCAGCAGCGCTTTAACTTCAAGGCGGCACTCAGCAGGTTCGATAGGGCGTAGGTTGTCACTTGCGCCAATGTACCTCCGCCCACCATGCGGGTAATGGCGTAGTCGAAGTAGGGCGGCAGCTCGTCCAATAGAATGAGGGTGGGTTCATCTCCAATTAAATCAATCCAATCCTGCTCACTGGGGGCATCTGCTCCGTGCTGCCAAAATTTGACAAAAGCCTCTTCTTTCCCCAGTTGCCGGGCAATCTCTCCCCAAATAAACCGTTGCTCGAACTTGAGGCGTCCATTGATGGCAACCAGTTTAGCGTCGGCAAAAGGAGCATCTTGAGTGATGTCTGGCACAACCTCGGCACGCAAAGCGGCATCCCGCGCCAGCAACCCTAGGGCAATCATGGAGTGGGTTTTACCACCCCCCATCGCCTGTTTGAGTTCAAACACCGCTTGGTCGGAGCGACCTGCCAGCCGTTTGAGCCCCTGACGCAGCAACAGATCCATCCCGCGGGTAATGTGGTTTTTGGCGAAGAATGCCCGGGCATCCTCTGCTGTATGCTCGATAACATTCGACAGATTTTCAATTTGCTCAACTATGGCGTAGTTCAAGGCCATAGGATGAATTTGACAAACGTCTTTGACGGTGGGAATCATTGAGGCTAGCTCCTGCTACCCAAGATGGTGACCCTCTCTTCAACTAAAGGAACTGTGGGGGGTGTTCAGTATTTAGCAGAGCTGACACAGGCAGGCAAGGGCGGCTGTTCGATATTCATGTCCCGCCTTGTTTGGGATGCGACGGTCAGGATGGGGATCCCTCTGTGAGGATTTGGTTAACCTTTTCTGTCCACTGGGGATCTTCAGGTGCAATCACTATGCTCTTGGGTCGGGATCCCAGTTCCCGATAGATGGGCTCCACTGCGGGAGTGCCCCGCAACTGCCAAGCTATGTCTTTGAGCTGTTGAGTGGTCAAGGTCGATAAATCAAGGATGGTCATGTGGATAGCTCCCCCTCTGGGCCAGTGAATCTCTGTAGCTTCGACCCGTTGGGCTTTACCTCAAGATAAACGGAGAGGGTGGGATTCGAACCCACGGTGGCGTCAACCACGGCAGTTTTCAAGACTGCTTCCTTAAACCGCTCGGACACCTCTCCAAATTGCCGGGATCCCCAGGCTTTACTTATGTTACGCAATGGGTTTCTGGCTGTGCAATCGCTGCCGACCACAACCCCCACAGATTTACCCGCCACTGCCGCTAGAGACCTGAGTGGACGCCTGATGGTTGCGAATGGCCCGCTTGACCAAATTGAGGAAGGCAAAGGCCCGTTGGTCGGTGGGATCCAAGCGCATCACCGCTTGAAAGGCTGCTTCCGCCTGTTGCAGAACGGCCAGATCGATTTGTCCATCCTCATCGGCTTCCAGTTGGGCCTTTTGCAAGAGGAGGGCCCCTCGATTGTAATGGGCTGCCACATGGTTGGGATCTGCCGCCAAAACGGCTTCCAGCTCTGTCAGGGCCGGATCCAGATAGCCGCTCATGCCCAGTACCCAGGCCAGCTTGTAACGAGCTTCGGTATGGGTTGGGTCGGAAGCAACCGCCTGCCGAAATGCCCGGATGGCAGCCTGGAAATCGCCCGCTTGTACCGCTGCAATGCCCTCTTGGTAGCTATCGTGAGCCATGAGCAAGTTTGGGGTTGAATGGGAACCTGGCGTGAGGTTATTTGCAGCTTAACCCTTGCCAAACGTGTTGCCCCCAATTCCCATCCTAGATGCCGAGAACAGAGCTGTGCCCCTGCCGGTTCAGCGTCTTTTCCCCCTGGGTGATGCCATCTGCAGCAGGAGAAACTGCCGCGGCAGGAGATTGGAGATTGCGCAAAGCCTGACCCCCTCAACCTGTGCCCCTTCCTAGGATGAACATAGCCATTGATCGGTTGTGAACCATGAACGCCAAACTGCTTTTCCTACCGCTGGCTTTGGGGCTGTCTGTAGCTCCGGCCACCGCCGTTTTTCCGCAAACCCTGGGCATCTACCCTCCTTTACAGAGGCTGCAACTGGCCGATACCCGTCAGTTGGATGCTGGCACCCGCTCCATCATCGTCAACCCCGTTCCTTCCGACCTGCGGGTGAATCTGGAGCTGGATCGGCGCGGGTCTAACCCCATCTACCGGCCTGGCGAGCCGATTTCTATTACCCTGAGCACCAACCGCGATGCCTACGTCTACTTGTTCAGCATCCAAGCCGATGGCCGTACTCACCTGATTTTGCCCAACCGCTTTTCCGGCGGCAACGAGTTTCTGCGGGCCGGAGAAGTGCGCACCTTCCCACCGCCGGGGGCCAGCTACCGGTTGACCATCGCTCCGCCTTTCGGTCAAGCCCAGGTGTTGGCGGTGGCATCCCCCCGTCCGCTGAACTTCCAGGAGATCGCCTCTTTTGAGCAGAGTGGATCCTTTGCCGATGTGCGGGTGCGGGGATCCCAACTGGGCAATGCCATTGCCCGCGCCATCATCGTCGAGGGGATCCCTTCCGACCAGTGGGTGACGGCCACCCGATTCTATCGGGTTGCCCCGCGCTAATCCAAGCTCTGAGACCTCAGGTGGATGGCCCGCACAGGATCCCATTGGATTGGGTGCATGACCAGGCCGGGAAGGGAGTCAACTCTCCCAAAGGTTGCCTAAAGATTGGGTTCATCTGCCACAATGAGAGCAGCCAAAGGTAGTCTCGGCTACGTTTCTCCTGTGCGGTTTTGGTCGGCCGTTCTATGTCCCCTTCCTCCAATCCCCTGAGCGAGCAGATTCGCAGTATTGACGACCATCTCTCCCGCCGACCCCTGGATCTGGATCCGGCGGGCTATTTCGTCATCTACTTGGATCGGGAGCAGAACCTCATTTGCGCCAAGTACTACAGCACCGTCATCAATGAGCGGGGGCTGGCCACCGATCCGGAAACAGGAGCTGTGATCCCGGCAAAGGGCCCCGTCAACCGATCCCCTGAACGGGTGTATGTTGGGCGCACGGCCAAAGAACTGTGTGTACAGATCTTTGAAAAGGAGCAGGAGAGAGTGGTCTCCCAGCTCAGCCATGCGGCCTACTTGGGAAGGGAGTTTCAAAAAGCCGAAGCCGCCCTCATCTCCGGCGAGGAGTACATCCAGGACTGATCCCTTCCCAAGCAGGGCCAGAGCTCATTGAGACTACATCATCCCCTTGGCCCCAGAGCCAGCCGCCGGTTTGGGCTCAGGCTTTTCCACCACAATCGCTTCGGTTGTGAGGTACATTCCGGCTATGGAAGCCGCGTTTTGCAGCGCTGAGCGCACCACTTTGGCCGGATCGACGATCCCCTGGGCAAACATATCCACATAGGTTCCGCTCAGGGCATCGAAGCCAAAGGGCATCTCCTTCTCCAAAACCTTTTCCACCACCACTGACCCTTCCAGACCGGCATTGTGGGCAATCTGAAAGAGAGGGGCCTGCAAGGCTCGGTAAACAATTTCTGCCCCCACCTGTTCTTCGGCATTCAACTTGGCCTTGAAAGCCGGGATCCCTTTGGAGAGGTGCAATAGCGTCGCCCCGCCGCCAGGGACGATCCCTTCTTCCACCGCAGCTCGGGTGGCATTCAGGGCATCCTCAATGCGCAGCTTGCGATCTTTAAGTTCTGTTTCAGTGGCAGCCCCCACTTTGATCACCGCCACTCCCCCGGCTAACTTGGCGATGCGTTCTTGCAGTTTCTCGCGGTCGTACTCGGAATCGGTGGTTTCCAGTTGCTTGCGAATTTGAGCCACTCGCTTTTCCACCGCCGCCTTGGTGCTGCCATCGGTCACAATGGTGGTCTTGTCTTTGGTGACGGTGATCTTGCGGGCCACCCCCATCATGTCCAGGGTGACCTTATCCAGCTTGATGCCAACATCCTCAGAGATGAGCTGTCCGCCGGTGAGAATGGCGATATCTTCCAGCATGGCTTTGCGCCGATCCCCAAAAGCCGGAGCCTTGACCGCCACCGCATTGAGTACCCCCCGCAGGCGGTTCACCACCAATGTGGCCAGAGCCTCTCCCTCCACATCCTCCGCAATGACCAGAAGAGGCCGACCCTCGCGGGCCACCCGCTCTAGGATGGGCACCAGATCTTGCAGGCTGGAGATCTTGTTGCTGGTAATCAGCAGATAAGCATTCTCATACTCGGCCACCATCCGCTCCGAGTCTGTGACGAAATAGGGGGAAATGTAGCCGCGGTCAAACTGCATCCCCTCCACCACGTCCAACTCGGTTTCCAGCGACTTGGATTCTTCGACCGTGATCACCCCATCTCGCCCTACAGCATCCATGGCCTTGGCGATCATCTCTCCCACTTCGCTGTCATTGCCAGCAGAGATAGTGGCTACTTCGGCGATGGTTTTACGGCCTTCCACAGGCTTGGCATGAGCTGCAATTTGCTCCACCAAGTAGGCAGTGGTCTTTTCAATGCCGCGCCGCAGAGCCACAGGGTTGGCGCCCGCCGAGATGTTTTTGAGCCCTTCCCGCACCATGCTTTGGGCCAGGATGGTGGCTGTGGTGGTACCATCTCCGGCCACATCGTTGGTCTTAGAGGCCACTTCCCGCATCAACTGGGCGCCTGTGTTCTCCAAAGGATCGGCCAACTCAATTTCCTTGGCAATCGTGACCCCGTCGTTGACGATTTGGGGGGCACCAAACTTCTTCTCCAAGACCACGTTGCGTCCTTTGGGGCCAATCGTAACCTTGATTGCATCCGCCAGTTGGTTGATGCCCTGCTCCAATGCCTTGCGGGCCTCTTCTCTAAACAGAATCCGCTTTGCCATAGAATCCGCGATCCTCGTAAGTCTGACTGGGCTCCTACTTTGGGTACTGCCAGGCGGAGTGGGGTTCCCAGGAATCCTCCGGCTCGGCTAGCAGGGAGTTAGCACTCTAAACTCCCGAGTGCCAATCTAGCTCAAAGACGGGAGCCTGAGCAAGATGGGCAGATCCGGAGTCACGTTTTGGCTGACAGGGGGGAGAGGGCTAGGAGTTGCCGCCGATCAGGATGTCGGGAAACTGGGCCTGGGCTTCGCTGATGGGGCGGTTGCGCCCGCCGTTTTGCCAGTAGTTGATGAGTTCGGTGGCTCGGTTGAGCAGCTCAATGCGATCCACCTCGCTGATCCAGGTTTTGCTTTCCAGCTCAGCCTTAAGCTGCTCCCAAGCGTCATCCCGCGGCCAGAAAAAGTAGTGGGTGAGGGGGCTGCGGTTTTTGGCCACCACCTGATCGACGGCAATAGCCAAATCGTTTTCCAACCAGAGGGCTTTTAGGGCGAACTTCGGCAAGGCTCTCTTCTCCTTTGGGCTACTCAACGGACGATCCGATCCTAACCAGGCAGCCTTTCATTCTGACATATGTCCTGTCCATCGGCGGGCCGAGAGCCGGAAGATGGATACGGGCTCAGCCCTGTCTGGGGGCAAAGGGCCCTAGATCACAGAGGGCTGTTTCCCCTTTCAGTACCAAGTCCCGCAGGATGGCGGCGCTGATCGGGGCCAGCAACACTCCATTGCGATAATGGCCGGTGGCAATGAGCAGATTGGCGTAGCCAGGAGCCCAACCCAGGATGGGGGCGCGCTGTCCCACTGGTCGAGGCCGATGGCCGGCCCAATGATCCAACAAAGTTGCTTCGGCCAAAGCCGGGCAGAGTCGGATGGCGCGGGCCAGCAGATCTTGTAGCGCCAGCAGCGTCGGCTCGGGATGAGGGGCCTGAAATTCCACTGTTGCCCCCACCCACAGGGATCCATCCCCCAGGGGAACCAGATGCAGATCCGCGTCGGTGACCACGGGCCCCAGGGGGATCCCGGGAGCTCTGACCCGCAGGGCCTGGCCTTTGACCGCTTGCAGGGGCACCTGCAACCCCAGCTCTTTGGCCAGAGGGGAGCTGCCCAGACCTGCCGCCAGAATGACGTGACCTGCCGAGAGGGTGAGAGCGGGGGTGTAAACCGCTTGCAGGCGAAAGGGGGGATCCGAGCTGCGCTGAATCTTCTGGACAGGCTGGTGGAAGAAAAAGCGGGATCCCTTGCGTTGGGCTGCTTCCAAGAGAGCCTGGGTTAGGAGCTTGGGCTGGACTTGTCGATCCTGGGGAGAGTAGATGGCCGCCGCCAGGTCGCTGCGCAGGCCGGGCTGCAGGGATCCCACTTCGGCAGGGCTGAGCAGATCTAGGCGGTAACCTGCTTGTCGGCGGGCCGCCAGGGTCTCTTGCCAAGCTTCCACTTCCTCCTCCCTGAGGAGTTTGAGAATGCCGCGCCGATTGACGGGCAAACTCCGGCCCAGGTCTTCCTCCAGCCGCGCGATTAGGGGATCGAACAGCTCCAGGCTTTTTAGACGCAACTGCACCACCTCCCCGCTAGGCTGGCGGCTGCAGATCCCCATCAACACCCCCAGCGACGCGCCCGCGGCGCCTGAGGCCGGCTCCCCGGCATCCACTCCAATGACCGACAGCCCAGCTGTGGCCAATTCGTAGGCAATGGCACAGCCCACCACTCCACAGCCAATCACCAACGCATCACAGTTCAACAGCCCGACCCTCAACGGAGACGCTTTTCGTAGTGATACTCCACAGAGTTGCTGCGATCGTGCAATTCACGAATTTCCGGCAGACGCACATAGCCGAGCCGCTCATAAACCCGATGAGCCGTCGTGAAGCGAGTATCTGTCCACAGATGCAGAGAGTCCGCCTGCTGCTGCCGAGCCGCAAATTCGGCCTGTTCAATCAAACGCCGACCCAAACCCCGACCGCGCACTGCGGGCAGAGTGTAGAGTTTTTTCAGCTCCATGCGCCCAGGGATCCCATCGGGCACAAGGCCGACACAGCCGACCACTTGATCCTGATGCTGCGCCACCCAAAGGGATCCCCCCATCTCCGCGAAAGCTGTGGCAGGCTGAAGCAACTCCGGCACCTCTTCGATATCCAATACACAGCCTGGATACTCCGCAAAGACCACCTGCAAAATGTGGAGCAGAGCCGCACTGTCCGAGTTTTCCGCAGGACGGATGTCGATCTGCATCGAGCAGCGAAGAAAAAGAAATCATCGTTAAGTAAAGCTTTCTCGATTGTACCTGGGCTTGCTCGAGGACTCTGTTTTCTCTGTTTCTCAGGGAGCAGAGGATCCCTGAGGTGAGCAGCTAAGATCGCTAGCATCCCCAACCCCATCTGCCCATGGATACTGAACTGCTGGTTCCCGACGTCGCCGATCTCGTAACAGAGGATGATACCCCGGTGGATAACTTTGCCTCCGAAAAGCAGCAGCGCCTCTTGACAGGGGCTCTCTACAGCGCTTTGCGCGGCAAAACCTTTTTAGCAGCGGCAAATGTAGGCATCTACACCGCCATCGGTCGGCCCCCGATTGTGCCGGATGTTTTTCTCAGCCTGGACGTCACGGTGCCGGAGCAATGGTGGGAGAAGCAAAACCGTTGCTACCTGCTCTGGCAATTTGACAAGCCGCCGGATGTGGTGATCGAGATCGTCTCCAACCGCGAAGGCGACGAGCTGGAAGGCAAGCTGAGCCGTTATGAGCAGATGCGAGTTAGCTACTACGCGGTCTTCGATCCCAATCATGAGCTGGGGCCAGAGGAGTTGCGCATTTTCGAACTGCGGGGCCGCCACTACGCGGAAATGACCGAGACCTGGCTAGAACAGGTGGGGCTGGGCCTGACGGTGTGGGAAGGCGTTTTTGAGGGGAAACAAGCTCGCTGGCTGCGCTGGTGTGATGCCCAAGGGCAGTTGCTGCTGACCGGCGATGAACGGGCTGAGTTGGAGCGGGAACGGGCCGAGCAAGAACGCCAAAGGGCGGAGCGAGAACATCAACGGGCGGAGCGTCTGGCGGCAAGATTGCGGGCTTTGGGTGAGGATCCCGATTTGGAGAGCTGAAGCCCAGGGATCCCCTTCAGCACCCACCCTCCACTACACTCAGAGAGGGAACTGCTGCCGGAGTGGCAGGGATCGTTGGACTCACAGATGGGTTATCGCCGCCGGGATTGGTTGGCCTACTGGCTGCTCAAGTGGCTGGTGGTCAACCCCTTGTTTCGGGGACTGTATTTTGGGCGCACCTATGGGCAGGAAAACGTGCCTCGCCAGGGATCCCTCATCGTCGTCAGCAACCACGCCAGCCACTTGGATCCGCCGCTGGTGGCCAATGCGGTGCGCCGTCCGGTGGCCTTCATGGCCAAGGAAGAGCTGTTTCGGGTGCCGGGGTTGAAGCAAGCGATTCAGCTCTACGGGGCCTATCCGGTCAAAAGAGGCGGCTCCGACCGCGCTGCCTTGCGAGCCACAGAAGCAGCTTTGGCGCAGGGATGGGCGGTAGGGATCTTTTTGAATGGCACTCGTACCCCCGATGGCCGCATTCCTCAGCCCCACTTGGGAGCGGCCTTGGTTGCAGCCCGCACCCAAACGCCTCTGCTGCCTGTAGCCCTTTGGGGCACGGAAAAGGTCTTGCCCAAGGGATCCCGGTGGCCGCGCTTGTTCTGCCCCATCACGGTGCGCATTGGCAACGTGATTCCCCCCCCTGCTTCCAGCGATAAGGCCGATTTGCAGCAGGTGACGGCAGAGTGCGTGCAGGCTATCCATGCCCTTTTGGATCAGGGGCGCTGAGGGTATCTTGGGCTACCAGATACTCAACAACAGGGATCCCTCCCAAGATGTGCTTTTGAAGAATCTCCTCCACCACCTCCGGCGTGACCGAGTGGTACCAAAACCCACCGGGATAGACCAGCAACACAGGGCCAGGAACAGCATAGTCGCATGCCCGCAGGCAGTTGGCTTTGGTGCGGTGTACCCGCAGGGATCCCCCGCTCCCGATTTCCAGGTTCAATTCCTTGATCCGCGATTTCAAATAGTCCCAGGCTTCCAATCCCACGGCTTTCTCACAACATTTGGGCTTGGTTTGATCTGCACAAAGGAACAAATGCCACTGGTAGGGCGGAATGGGAGCCGGCTGAGGCGCTTGGCCTGGGGATCCGGTTGCCGAGGAGGGATCCAGGATAGGGGAAGAAGCGACAGGACGCGACATAACAAGATGTTTGGGCTTGGCTACAGTTGCATTATCCCCTGTTCTCTAGGTTCTTACCGATGCTGGTGGATAACCCCAAGCAGCGACTGTTTCTTGCTCTGCTCCCCCCTCCAGCACTGCAAGAGCAGGTGACAGCCATCAAACAGCAGTTTGCCGAGCAATTTGCCAGCCAAGCGGCCCTGCGCTCGCCTCCCCACATCACTCTGGTGCCGCCGTTCGAGTGGCCCAGTTCCGATCTGCCGGCCTTGACGGGATCCTTAGAGGCCTTTGCCAAGCAGCAAACTCCCGTCGCCATCCAGTTATCCGGCTTTGGGGCCTTCGCGCCGCGTGTCATTTTTATTCACGTCGTGCCCTCCCCAGAACTGCAGCAGCTACAAGCTCAAGCCCATCACCACATGGGGCTCCTTCTCAACCGGAAAGAAACGACCGCTCAAGCCCGTCCGTTTGTGCCCCACATAACCGTGGCCTTCCGAGACCTAACCCCCGCCCACTTTCGCGCCGCCTGGCCAGAGTTCAAGACGCGTTCTTTCCAGAGTGCGTTTGTAGCGTCAGCTTTGACGCTCCTCCTCCACGACGGCAAACGTTGGCAGGTTTTTGCCCAGTTCTCGATGGGGGAATAATGGGGAACAGAAGAGGGTTGCCAACCAAAGCAGCCTACTCCACCCAGTGAGCGGCCATGTATTCCGCCAAGTCCAACACCCGCTGGGAGTAGCCCCACTCGTTGTCGTACCAAGCCATGACCTTGACCAGATCCCCATCCAGCACACTGGTCATCTCCGCATCCACAATGGCCGAGCAGTCGTGGCCGCGGTAGTCGATGGAGACCAAGGGAATATCCGAGTAGGCGATGATCCCTTTCATCGTGGTTTCCGAGGCTTCCTTCAGGGCAGCGTTTACCTCTTCGGCAATCACGCGCCGCTCCGTCTGCACCACCAAGTCCACCAGAGACACATTGGGCGTGGGAACCCGTACCGCCACCCCATTCAGCTTGCCTTTCAGCTCCGGGATCACCAAAGCCACCGCCTTGGCAGCCCCCGTGGTGGTGGGCACCATGCTCAATGCTGCTGCCCGGGCCCGCCGCAGGTCACGATGGCCCCCATCCAAAATCCGCTGGTCGCCGGTGTAGCTGTGGGTGGTGGTCATGGTGGCGCGAAGGACGCCGAACTTGTCCAGCAACACCTTGATGATCGGGGCGAGGCAGTTGGTGGTGCAACTGGCATTGCTGACAATGTTGTGGCGCACCGGGTCGTAGGTGTGTTGATTAACACCGTAGACAAACGTGGGAATGTCTCCCCCCTTGGCCGGAGCGGTGATCACCACCTTTTTGGCTCCCGCTTCTATGTGCTTAGAGGCGCCCTGGTAGTCGACAAAAACACCTGTAGCCTCGATAACAAGATCCACCTTCCACTCTTTCCAGGGCAGGTTGCTGGGGTTGCGGTCGGAAACGGCATGGATGTGCTTGCCGTTCACCACCAAACCGTTTTCTGCAGGCTCAACGTCTGCTCCCTGCAACGGCCCAAGGATGGAATCGTACTTGAGCAGGTGGGCAGCCGTGCGAGCATCTGAGGTGTCGTTGATGGCAACAATGTCCAGGTTGGACTGGGAGCGACCCAGCCAACAGCGCAAAAAGTTGCGACCAATGCGACCAAACCCGTTGATGGCTACCCTAACCACTGCTCCTGACCTCGCTGCTTGAAATCTCTTGGGGGCTGCTGCTTAGCACATGATATCGCAACCCCTGAACATTCTGAAGACAAAATTTGGGATCCAAGGGGTTGTCTTCGTGGACGTTGACCTGCAAACCTATGCGGAGCAGGGATTGAGCCTCTTTCAAGCGGGATAGCGCTGGTGCAGCAGAGCCATAGCCGAGGCCACATTTTCTACCCCTCGCTGCTCCAGAAGATCCGTGAACATACTATCCAGCCAGTAAAGGTGCTCGCTGATGATCTGGCTCCAGGCGCGGTAGAGTTTCACCTGGACTTCCAGGGGCAGCAGGATCAGCCCTTCGGTGGAAAGGCGTAGGGTTTGCACCTCGGTCATGCTCACTGCCGTAAAGGAGCGCCGCCGCCCCGTCAGCAGAGAAAGTTCCCCAAACAAGCGCCCGGCGTGCAGCGTGGCCAGCCAATAATCTCCCGGATGTCGCACGTACTGGCGACGCAGCTCCACCACTCCACTGAGGATCATGTACAGGTCACTACTGGGATCCCCTTCCTGGAAGATCACCTGGCCTGGGGAAAAGCGGCTGGGCAACAGGGCAGCCGTCAATGCCTTCCACTCGGCATCTTCCAAGGATTGGAAGAGCAAATGCTCGCGAACACGCTCAAACGGATAACGGGTGCTGCTCATCGCGTCGGTGATCCCAAGGGGGGCTTGAGGCCGGCTCTGTCTCATCCTACCCTTGCTGGAATTGACTTGCAGGGGGTCAGTCCTGGCGGAAGACCTCCCTTAAGCTTTCCAGCACTGCTCCTGTCAGCTCAAAGAAGCGGGTGGAGCGCCAGGTCTCGAAGCCGCGTGGCTGGGGGAGATCTACCGGGATCACCTTGGCAATTTGGCCGGGGTTGGGGGTCATCACCACCACTCTGGTGGAGAGAAATACCGCCTCTTGAATGGAGTGGGTAACGAAAAAGACGGTTTTTTGGGTAGTCTCCCAGAGGCGCAGCAGCTCCAGGTTCATTTTCTCGCGGGTGATCTCGTCTAGGGCCCCAAAGGGCTCGTCCATGAACAGCAGCTCGGGGTCAAAGACCAAGGCCCGCGCCAGCGAAACCCGCTGTTGCATACCTCCAGACAGTTGCCAGGGGTAGCTGTGCAAAAAGTTCCCCAGCCCCACCCGCTGCAACATCGCTTTGGCCCGCTCCTGACGCTCTCGTTTGGAGAGGTGCATCACCTGCAGCGGCAACATCACATTCTGCAAAGCCGTGCGCCATTCCAGCAGGGTCGGGGCCTGGAAAATATAGCCGTAGAGCCGCTCCTGCCGGGCCTGTCGGGGGCTTCGTCCTGCAATGGACACGGATCCCTCGCTGGGCTGCTCCAGATCCGCCAAAATACGCAGCAGCGTGGTTTTGCCGCAACCGGAAGGGCCAATCAAGGCGATAAACTCGCCCCGCTGCACCTCCAGATTGATATCCCGCAGCGCCACCAATTCCCCAGACGGGCTGGGGTAGCGCTTGCCAACCCCACGCAAGCTGACCAGGGATCCCACCTCACCGGCCTGTAATCCGTCAGAGACAAGGGAAGGGTTCATGAAAGAAGACAAAGGTCAGAACAGCCATCCACCCCAAAAAACCAAACGGTTAGTTGACAGACCTGACTGGGTGCCTATTCCTCAAGCACGTAGGAAATGGCGTTTTTGTTGACGCAGATAAACTCCGCATGGGCAACACGGCGGCCATTGATAAACATTTCTGAGTCGGTTAAGGGAACAAACGTGCGCTCGTCGTTGAGCAAGCTGGAGACCCGTCGCTCGAACTCCGTCCCCTCCAGAAACACCTCGCCGCGAATGTCGGTGCCATCCAAGGTGCGAATACGGATGCGCCGCCGCTCCTCTCCGATGGCCTGGGCAGTTTCATAGGCTCCCCGTCGGGCTGCTTTCTTGATTGAGCGACCCGCGGTGCTCATGGCCTCTTGCAAATCATCCAACTGTTTGTCGCTCATGTGCCCACTCTAGAACTCAGCACGGGGCCGAAAAGCAGCCCAATCGCTCCCTGTGGAGTTAAGACTAACACAACCGATCGCTCCACCTTACAAGCCGAGGCGCTAACTCTTGCAAAGCTATGCTCTGCACGTCTGTTGTGGGGCAAGACGAGCAACATCATCAAAAAATCAAAAAAGATAATGAAAGGTGGTTTCTCTCCGCCAGAGCACGGACTATGTCCCAGATTCCCTGCTGATGAAGCCACTGACAGCTCAGGTGGTACTGCGTGTAGGTTAGGAAAGAAACCACGGCCCTACTCGTGCCAACGCCGAAGAGGGATGGGTGTGAGGCTACTTAGCTTTATCTTAGTGCGCCCCCGATGGAGGCTGCATGCATCCTGGATCGATTGTCTGCTGCCGAAACCGCGAATGGGTTGTGATGCCCGCAGACACGGACGAGACCATTGTTCTCCGCCCCCTCACCGGCACCCCGGAGGACGTGGTTTACCTTCACCGGGAACTGATGGGTCTGGTGGGCGGTACCCTGCCGTTTGAGCGAGTCACGCCTGCATCCTTCCCGCTGCCCACAGCCGAGGACGTTTCCGACGCCACAAGCGCTCGTCTGCTTTGGCAAGCTGCACGGCTTACGCTGCGCGAGGGGGCTACCCCACTTCGCTCCCTAGGGCGCATTTCCATCCGGCCACGGACGTACCAATTTGTGCCCCTTCTGATGGCCCTGCGTCTGGATCCCGTGCGGCTGTTTATCGCCGATGACGTTGGCGTAGGCAAAACCATCGAAGCTCTGCTGATTGCCAGAGAACTTCTGGATCGCGGCGAAATCCGGCGCTTTTGTATCCTGTGCCCACCCTACCTGTGCGAACAATGGGCTAAGGAATTGGCGGAGAAGTTCAACCTTGAAGCGGTGGTCATCCGCTCCGGAACCGTCGGGCAGCTTGAGCGCCAAACGCCGGTAGGGCGCAGCCTCTACGAACACTTCCCCGTCCAGGTGGCAAGCATTGATTTCATCAAGACGGAGCGCAACCGAAACCAGTTTTTGCAATTCTGTCCTGAGCTAGTCATTGCCGACGAAGTTCACGGGGCAACAGCAGCCCATCCTGGCAGGAACCAGCAGGAACGGCATGCCCTTCTAAAAGCCATCGCTCAAAAGCCCGACCGACATCTGATCCTGCTGACGGCGACCCCCCACAGTGGTATCGAAGACGCCTTTCGTTCCTTGCTGGAACTGCTGCGCCCTGAGTTTGGGGCCTGGGATCCCCAAGCCCTCAATGAGGATCAACGCATCAAACTGGCTCGTCACTTCGTCCAGCGCACGCGGCGGGATATTGCTCAGACCTGGGAAGAAACTGCCTGTTTTCCAACGCGGGAATCTGTAGATGAAACCTACACTCTTTCTGAGCGGAATCGTGAGCTGTTCGAGCGCACCTATGCGTTTTGCTCGGAAATCGTGCGCACCGGCGAACATTTGGAAAAGCGCCAGCGGCGGGTGCGTTACTGGGGCGCTTTGGCGCTCTTACGCTGCGTTATGTCCAGCCCAGCAGCAGCCCTGGCAGCGCTGACCCATCGGGCTGGAGCACCGCTGGCCGAAGAGGAGACCGAGGAATTTGGGCATCTGGTGTTCGAGTCGGCAGAAGGGCGCACCGACGACGAATCGCCCACTCTGGCTCTCGAGGCCACCGGCGCAACTCTGCAAGAACAAGAAGCAGACCGCCGCAAGCTGCGCGAACTCGCTCAATTGGCCAACAAACTCTACGGCACGGACGACGACACCAAGCTTAAGCGGGCCATCAAGATTGTGCGGGATCTGCTGAAGGAAGGCTTCCATCCCATCCTTTGGTGCCGGTATGTCGCTACGGCGGAGTACCTTGCAGACCACCTGCGCCAGTCGTTGGAAACCACAGCCCAAGTGGTGTGGGTCACCGGTCGCATGGGCGACGATGAGCGGGAAGCGAAAATTGCCGAAATCGAACCTAACCGTCCTCGGGTGCTTGTGGCAACGGACTGCCTCTCGGAAGGGGTGAACCTGCAGGAGAAGTTTACGGCTGTCGTTCACTACGACCTGCCGTGGAATCCCAATCGGCTGGAGCAGCGGGAGGGCCGAGTAGATCGCTACGGCCAAAAGGCCGGGCGGGTCAGGGTCATTCGGTTTTTTGGGCGCGACAACCCCATAGACGGCGTGGTGCTTGAGGTGCTGCTCAACAAAGCGCGGGAGATCCACCGCGCCTTGGGCACCCATGTGCCTGTGCCGGAAGCCAGCGAGAGCGTCACGCAGGCCGTTCTTGAAGCCCTCTTCCTGCGCAGGGGACGCTGGTCTGCCGAACGCCAGCTTGTGCTCGACCTTGGCGTGCCAGAAGTGGAAGAGTTTCATCGGCAGTGGCAACAGTACGCCGAGCGCGAGCAGATCAATCGCACCCGGTTTGCCCAGCGGGCGCTCAAGCCCGAAGAAGTGCAGCGGGAAGTTGAGGCCACAGATGCTGTGCTAGGGGATCCCACGGCTGTGCGCGAATTCCTCCTGGCGGCAGCAGAGCGCATTGGTCTGCCTGTTTCCCCGGACAACCGACCGGGTGTCTTTCGGGCGAGCATCACTCCAGAGGCGACCAGAACCCTGCCTGAACTGGTCAAGTTGGCCCTGCCCTCCCCCAAGGACGGTCGGTGGCTCATCAGCTTCGACTCGCCCACGCCTGAAGGGGCGGAATACATTGGCCGAAACCACCGCTTCGTAGCCACGTTGGCCCGCTACCTCTTCGAGGCAGCCTTGAACGATCCCAGCCCCAATAGCAGGGTGGTCTCCCGCTGCGGCGTCCTGCGCACCCGTGCCGTAACCAAACTCACGACCATCCTGCTGCTGCGTATACGCTACCTGGTCGAGCAACCTGCTGCCCGATCCCTTTTATCGGAAGAAGTCCTGGTGCTTGCCTATGTTGGCCTGGGAGGCAGCAATCCCCAGTGGCTGGAGACCGGCGATGCCTTGCGGCTGCTGGCAGAAGCCCAGCCGGATGACAATCCCCCTCTGGCCGAGAAGCAGGAGCTAATCCGACGGGTGCTCAGCAACCTTGGAGACTGGCACAGGGATCCCCCTGAAGCCTGGGGCACAGGGCACTTGCTGCAACAAGCCATCCGGGATCGAATTGTCCGCCGCGCGGACGAACTGACTGCTGCTCACAAACGCGTCTGTCAGGCGGTGGCACTGCAGGTGCGGGGGCTGGCGGTCAAGCCGCAATTTCCTCCCGATCTTCTGGGACTCCTTGTCTTGCAACCTGTGGTGTCGCGATGAGCCAGTTCCCTGCCGTACGCCTTGAAGGGGGGCTTTTGGGCCCCGATACGCTGGAAAAGCTCCTTGCCGGCGAGCTTACTGGGCAGAAGCCGAAAGACTTTGGGCTGGACAACCGGCGCAGCCTGACGGATGAGATTGCCGGCGTCTTTGCCGAGGCCCGCGCCCAGTGGGAGATCTTCCGGCGTCGCCTAGAGCGCCTGCCGGAGAGCGACTTGGCCACCTCGGTTACTCGCGATGTCTGGTTGATCCCGTTTCTGAGCCTGCTGGGGTACGAGCTGCGCTACAACGCGCGCGCCTACGAAATAGACGGTGCCACGTTTGCCATTTCGCATCGCGCCGGAGAGGCGGAGGATGCACCGCCAGTCCACATTGTCGGGGTTCGGCAGGAGCTGGGGCGTCTGGCTCCCAGCGGTCGACCAAGACTTGCGCCCCATTCGCTGGTGCAGGAGTACCTCAACCGCAGCGATCACCTCTGGGGCATTGTGAGCAACGGCCTGAGGCTGCGCCTTTTGCGAGATTGCACCTTCGTGCGTCGCCAAGCCTACGCCGAGTTTGACCTGCAGCAAATCCTGGAGGAGCAGCGCTTTAACGACTTTGCCATCCTCTACCGGCTGCTGCACCGCAGTCGGCTGCCGCACAGGGCTGAAGATGCCCCAACCTGCCTGCTGGAGCAGTACTACCGGGACGCCTTGGAACAGGGGGGGCGGGTACGGGATCGGCTGCGGGATGGTGTGGAGCAATGTCTGAAGCGCTTGGCCAACGGCTTTCTGGAGCGCTCCAACAACACTGACCTGCGGAGGCGGATCGACCCGAAAGCCGGCAGCTCAGAGCCTCTCACCCCAGAGGAGTTCTATCGGCAACTGTTGCGCTTGGTCTATCGCTTTCTGTTTTTGCTGGTCTCGGAGGAGCGGGGGCTGATTAGCGACAATCCTCTCTACCGGGATCACTACAGCGTGACGCGGTTGCGGCGGCTTTTGGATCGGCAGAGTGCCTATACCGAACACGAGGATCTTTGGTGCAGCTTGCGGGTGCTGTGGAGGGTGTTCTCGAAGGAAGAGCTGGCCAACCTGTTGAAGGTCTCTCCTCTTAACGGCGAGCTTTTTGCTCCCCTCGATCTAGATACCTACAGCCTCAGCAATCGGGCTCTGCTGGAGGCCTTTTGGCATCTATCCTACTATCGGGAAGATGCTTCCGCCTCACCTCGGCGCGTGAACTATGCGGCGCTGGATGTGGAGGAACTGGGCTCGGTCTATGAAAGCCTGCTCGAATACCACCCTCAGATTGACACCTCGGGAAGGATCCCCCGCTTTGAGTTGGCCTTCGGGTCAGAGCGCAAGAGCACCGGCTCCTACTACACCCCGCCGGAGCTGGTGGCAGAACTCATCCGCTCGGCGCTGGAACCGGTTCTAGCAGAGCGGCTGGCCAAAGCCAAGCCAATGGCGGATGCCGAACAGGCCCTGCTCTCCCTCCGCGTCCTTGACCCCGCCTGCGGATCGGGACACTTTCTGCTGGCTGCCGCCCGCAGGTTGGGCAAGGAACTGGCAAAGATCCGCACCGGCGAAGAGGAACCCGCCCCCGAGCGTGTCCGCGAGGCCATCCGCGATGTGGTGGCGCACTGCATCTACGGCGTGGACAAAAACCCCCTGGCGGTGGAACTCTGCCGCGTGGCCCTGTGGCTGGAGGCCCACTGCGCCGGCAAGCCCCTCACCTTCCTGGATCACCACATCAAGTGCGGCGATTCGCTGGTGGGTGTCTTGGATTTGGCGATTTTGGAAAAGGGCATCCCCGATGAAGCCTTTACCCCGGTTAGCGCTGACTCCAAGGAGGCTGCCCGCTCGCTAAAGCAGCGCAATCGCACCGAGTGCCAGAGTTTGCAAACAGGGCAGCTTTCCCTTGCTTTTGACACTGACCAGGTGGTGGCTGAGCTTAGCCAGGAGCGACAGAAGCTAGAAGCCATTCCAGACAACTCCCCGGCAGAGGTTAGCCGCAAGCAGCAGCTCTACAGCCGCTACTGCCAAGACCCGCAACACCAAAAGCTAGTGGAAGCCTGCAACCTGTGGACAGCCGCTTTTTTCCAGCCCTTGATCCCTGACTTCTCTAGGGCCATTACCACCCAAGCCGTGGCTGATCGACTGCAGGAGAGAACCCCCTCCCAGGCCCTTGCCACTGCTCAGGCCCTCGCCGTCGAGAACCGGTTTTTCCACTGGCCGCTGGAGTTCCCGGAGGTGTTTGAAAGTGGCGGCTTTGATGTGATCCTCTCCAACCCGCCCTGGGAGCAAATTCAACTGGAAGAGCAGGAATTCTTCGCCAGCCGCGATGCCCAGATCGCCCGCGCCTCTAATGCCGCCGCCCGCAAACGGCTGATCGCCGACCTACCCAAGACCAACCCCGCCCTCTGGCACGACTACCAGCGTGCCCTGCACGGCGCCGAAAGCACCAGCCGCTTTTTACGGGGCAGTGGTCAATATCCCCTCGCCGGCCGCGGCCGTATCAACACCTACTCGGTCTTTGCCGAACGGGTGCGTAGCCTGCTCAATATCCGGGGGCGGGCGGGCATCATCGTCCCCACCGGCATCGCCACCGACGCGACCAACCAGTTCTTCTTCGCCGATCTGGCAGGCAAGGGGCAACTGGCAAGTCTGTTCGATTTTGAGAACCGCCAGCGACTCTTTCCGGCAGTGGATAGCCGCATGAAGTTCTGCCTCCTCACCCTGGCAGGATCGTGGCAACCGACGCCAGCCGGCGTGTGCGAAGCGGCGCCGATGGTCTTCGCCTTCTTTGCCACCCATGCCGATCACCTGCGCGACCCGCGTCGCGTTTTCACCCTCACAGCGGACGACATTGCCCGCATCAACCCCAACACCCGCACCCTGCCCGTTTTCCGCACCCAGCAAGACGCCGACCTGACCCGCGCCATCTATCAGCGCGTGCCAGTGCTGGTGAACGACTCTCCTCTCCCCACGGGAGAGGGGCTGGGGGTGAGGGTCAACCCCTGGGGCGTGCAGTTTAAGCAGGGGTTGTTCAATATGTCTTCTGACTCGCACCTCTTCCGCACACGGGCAGAATTGGAGCAGCAGGGGTATCGGTTGGTGGGGAATGTGTTTGTCAGGGGTGAGCCATCCACCGCAACGCACTACCTCCCGCTCTACGAAGCCAAAATGATCTGGCACTACGACCACCGCTACGGCACGTATGAAGGAGTGGATTCGCGTTCCAGCACCCAACTGCCCACCCCCGACGAGCGCCAGCACGCCGATCCGCACTTCGTCGTTCTGCCCTGGTACTGGGTGCCCGCTGAAGAAGTAACGAAGCGCCTGGGCGACTGGCAGCGTGGGTGGTTGGTGGGATTCCGCGATGTTACTAACGCCACTAACGAGCGCACCGCCATCTTCAGCCTGCTGCCCAGAGTTGGGGTAGGACATACGATGCCCATAGTCCTTACGGGTGAGATTTCGGCTATTCATCTCTCGTGTTTTCTAGCCAATCTAAATGTCCTGATTTTTGATTGGGCATTGCGCCAGAAAATTGGTGGGACGCATCTTACTTTCTTCATCCTCCGCCAACTCCCTATTTTTCCCCCCACTGCCTACACCCCCGCCGATCTCGCCTTCATTGTGCCGCGCGCACTGGAACTGACCTATACTGCCTGGGATCTCAAGCCCTTCGCCGACGATGTGTGGAACGAAGCTGATGACGGGCTGCGGGCAGCCATCCATGCTGCGTGGGATGCAAACCGTATTGCTGTCGGCAGGCATGAAGGGCGCCTGCCATCCTGGATCAGCGCTTACCCGGAGATCGAAACCAACCCGCAGAAAGGCATCCCCTTTCCGCCCTTCCGCTGGGACGATACGCACCGCGCGGTGCTGCGTGCCGAACTCGATGCGTACTACGCCCAGCTCTACGGCCTCACCCGCAAGCAACTGCGCTACATCCTCGACCCGGCAGACCTCACCGAACGCGAACTGGAAGACATACTCGACCCGCGGGAAGAGGTGGCAGACCCGCTCGACCCGGCTGGCTACGCTACCCGCGCTGCTGCTAGCACCTTCCCCGGCGAAACCTTTCGCGTGCTGAAGGAGAAGGAGATAGGTCAATACGGCGAATACCGCACCCGGCGGCTGGTACTGGAGGCGTGGGAGAAGCTGGCGCAGCACTCAACAAAAGCTTAGAATACACATAGATCTGCATTTCTATACACACAAGTGGCTCCTCATGCGCACCAACATCGTCCTGGATGACGACCTGATCGAGCGTGCCCGCCAGGTAACCGGCCTCAAGACCAAGCGCGAGGTGATTCACGAAGCGCTGCGTGTCCTGATTCGCCTACACGAGCAAGCTGAGATCCGCAACTTACGCGGCAAGTTGAAATGGGAGGGCAATTTGCAGCAGCAACGCCTGTCGTGCCTGCAGGACTGAGGATGATCCTGGTGGACAGCACCATCTGGATTGATTACTTCAACGGCATTTCATCGCTTCACACCGACTATCTGGATTGGGCCCTGGATCAAACTCTTATCCTGGTGGGCGACCTGATTTTGGCAGAAGTCTTGCAGGGCTTTCGCAAAGATGCCGATTTCGAGCAGGCTCGCTGTGCTCTGGTGAAATTGCATCAGGTGCAAATGGTTAACCCCTCCCTGGCGGTGAAAAGTGCGCAGAACTTTCGCTTGTTGCGTCGCAAAGGCGTGACGGTGCGCAAAACAATAGACAGTTTGATTGCCACTTGGTGCATTGAGAACAATGTTCCGCTCCTCCACCACGACAGTGACTTCGATGGCTACGAGGCGCATCTAGGATTGCGGGTTATTCGTCCATGAGGCAGAGGTGGCCTTCTGCAGACCAGTTTTCTCTTGACATACCCCCTGCCTAAAGGCAAGGGATTCTGGTTCCTGCATTCGGAGAACGCTGCAGCCGTCGGCGGGTACTGGAGGTGTGGGGGAAGCTGGCGCATTGCCGATCCCACTTCGGAGATATCTTTTTGCCGTTCAGCGGGCCGTAGATCTTGGTGGGTGCGGTTTCAAACACCACTTGCGGCATCTTCAAGCTAGGCTTGAGCTAACCAAGCGGGCCTTAAGGGCAGATTCGATGTCCACCATCTTTGATCTCCACGCCACTGTTCTGGACGACTATCGCGATTTTGTCCGCTCCTTTTTTCTCATTGGCGACCAACGGGCGCAAGCCTTTGTGAATCAAGCTCTAGAGGAAGGGATCCACCTCTGGCCAGAACCCCTCCTCCAGCTCAGCCCTAGTTATGTATCTGGTCCAACCGTTGACGAGTTGGCCGAGGCGGGGCGCATTGCCCAAGAAACAGCCCGCATTTTCCGCTTTGAGGATGGCAGACCCTTCCGCCTCTACCGCCACCAGGAGGAAGCTGTTGCCAAGGCCCTAGCAGGCAAGAGTTTTGTCGTTACCAGCGGCACCGGCTCTGGCAAAAGCCTTTGCTACTTCTTGCCCATCATTGACAACTGGATTCGCCAGGGGGGATCCGTGGGCCAGGTGACGGCCCTAGTGGTCTATCCCATGAACGCGCTGGTGAACTCCCAGTACCAGGCTTTACAGGATCTCCGCCAGCGGTATGAGCGCCGCTACAGTCGCCCCTTTCCGCTGCGCTTTGCCAAATACACCGGCGAAACCGAGGAAAGCGAGCGGGAAAACCTGCGGCGGGATCCACCCCAGCTCCTGCTGACCAACTACGTGATGGCCGAGCTACTGTTGGTGCGCCCCGAAGATCAGCGCTTCCTCAGCCCCAACGGCCTGCGCTTTCTGGTCTTTGACGAGCTGCACACCTACCGGGGTCGGCAGGGGGCCGACGTGGCCATGCTGGTTCGCCGCCTCAAGGGACGCTGCGCCGCCAAGAACCTGGTGCACATTGGCACCAGCGCCACCATGATCTCCCGCCCCGAGGCCAGTGCCCTGGAGCGCCGCCAGACCGTGGCCGACTTCGCCAGCCGCTTCTTTGGCCATCCCTTCACACCGGAGCAGATTATCGAGGAGACCCTGGCCCCTTTGAGCGAAGGTGGCCCGCCTTCACCTGAAGAGCTCAAACCCGCCCTCGATCCCCCCTGGCCCACCGACCTAGCTAGCCTGCGCCGCCACCCCTTGATGCGCTGGTTGGAGTACGAGCTGGGCCTAGAGTTAAGTCCCGACGGCATCAAGCGCCGCGTGCCCAGGAAGCTCTCCGAGGTGGCCGCCCAACTGGCAGAGCTGACCAGCACTACCCCTGAGAGCTGCACCGAGTCCCTACGCCAGTTTCTGGCCCACGCCAGCAGCCTGCGGGAGGGCTCTAGCCGCGGCCCGGCCTTGAAGTTGCACCAGTTTATCTCCCAGGGCCGCACCCTCTATGCCACCCTGGAAAGTCGGGACAAGCGGCAGTTTTCCCTGGAAGGACAAGTGCAAGCAGGGGAAGGAAAGCTGTTTTTCCCCGTCAAGTTCTGCCGCCACTGTGGCCAGGACTACTACCACGTCCTCAGGTCAAAGACTCACTTCCTGCCCTATCCTCTGGGGGAAGAGGTTGAGGAAGGCGAAGACCAGCAGGCCGGCTACCTCAGCTTGGATCCCATTGACAACGAGTGGTCGCTGGAGCAGATCCCCGAAGACTGGTACACCCCTGAGGGCAGACTCAGGCCCAACTGGGGAAAGCGCGTCCCCCAAGCCGTCTGGGTGCGCCCGGATGGCTCCTTTTCCGAGTACCCCCAGGCGGAGGCGCAGAAGATGTGGTGGCAGCCCCACCCCTTTTCCCTGTGCCTGGCCTGCGGCGAGTACTACAGGGGCCGCGAGCGGGAGTTTGTCAAGCTGGCTTCCCTCTCCAGCGAAGGCCGCTCCAGCGCCACCACCATCCTTGCCACCTCCCTGCTGCGCCATGCCGAGCAAACCCAGGCCGCTTGCAGCAAGCTGCTGACTTTTACCGACAACCGCCAGGACGCCTCCCTGCAGGCCGGCCACTTCAACGATTTTGTGCATGTGGCCCTTCTGCGGGCCTCGCTCTATGCTGCCCTCCTCAAGAAAAAAGAGCTGGGCTTTGACGAGGTGGCCCAGGAAGTGGTGCGGGCTTCTGGCCTGGAGCTTGCCGACATTGCCCAAAACCCGGCTTTGGATCCCGACTCGCCCAGTGCCGAGGAAGTGTGGCAGACCTTTAGCGAGCTAACCGAATACCGGCTCTATGAAGATCTGCGGCGCGGCTGGCGGGTTACCCACCCCAACTTGGAACAGGTGGGCCTGCTGAAAATCGAGTACCGCGGCCTCGGGGAGCTCTGCCAAAATTCAGCCCTGGCTTCCCTTCACCCCTGGTTTGCCCAAGCCAGCCCTGAGGAGCAAGAGCAACTGCTGCGGGCTCTGTTGGATCAGTTTCGGCGCCAATTGGCCATCGATGTGCCCGTGCTCAAGGCAGAGCCCCAGAGAAGGCTGCGCCGGCGCGCCCAGCAATATCTCAATGAGTTTTGGGGCCTGGAAGAGCATGAGGAGTTGCGGACGGCTCGCTTCTTTGTGCGCCAGAACCCTTCCCGGGAAAACGGGCAAATGCTCAGCCTGGGCCCCCGCAGCACCATTGGTCGCTTCCTCCGCAGGCGCCTTGGCGCCTTGATCTGAACCAAGAAGCCTACGACAGGTTTTTGGAGTCCCTGCTGTCTCTCCTGGTCAGACAGGGCCTGCTACGGCGCCACGTGGAAAATGGCCAGGTAGCATACCAGCTAGACGCCGGCTGTCTGCGCTGGTGTCTGGGGGATGGCCTGCCGCCGCCGGATCCTCTGTATTCCCGCAGCGCCCAGCAGGAGGGCTACACCTCTGTCCGCCGTCCCATCAACCCCTTCTTTCAGGAGCTCTACCGAGCCGGGGCAGCAGGGCTAGGATCCCTGGAGGCTAGGGAGCACACTGCCCAAGTGGTTCGGCCAGGAGAGCGGGAGCGGCGAGAAAGGCGCTTTCGCGGCGAGGAGAGGGATCGCCGCCTTCCCTACCTAATCTGCTCGCCCACCCTGGAGCTGGGGGTCGATATTGCCGATTTGGATCTGGTACATCTGCGCAACGTCCCTCCAACGCCGGCCAACTACGCTCAGCGCAGTGGACGCGCAGGCCGCCAGGGGCAACCGGGGCTAATCGTAACGTATTGCAGTGCTTTCAACAGCCACGACCAGTACTACTTCCGCCGCCGCGCCGAGATGGTGGCCGGTCGAGTGCGCCCTCCCCGCCTGGATCTAGCCAACGAATCGCTGCTGCGCGCTCACATCCACGCCGTTTGGTTGGCTCAGGTGCGCCTGCCCCTAGGCAATTCCATTGAAACCGTCATTGACGCGGATCGGGAAGAGCTGCCCCTCAGGGAGACAGTGGCCCAGCAAATCCAACTTGAGGAGTCTGCCCGCCAACAAGTGAAGGAGCAGGTGCAGAAGCTGCTGGCCGCCGATCGCCAACTCCTAGATAAAAGCGGCTGGTTTAGCGAGCGCTGGCTTCAGCAGGTCATTGAAGAGGCACCCCAGGCTTTTGACCGAGCTTTCGATCGCTGGCGAGAGCTCTATCGGGCTGCCACGCAGCAGTTGGAAGCCGCTAACCGCCAGCTCCAGACGACTCGCCAAAAGAAAGACCAACAGGAAGCCGAGCGCCGCCAGCAAGAAGCCCTGCGCCAGCGCAACTTGCTGCTGCAGATTGGAACCCAGCGGGAGGAAAGCGACTTCTATCCCTACCGCTATTTGGCTAGCGAAGGCTTCTTGCCCGGCTACAACTTCCCTGCCTTGCCGGTGCGGGCCTGGGTGCCCCGCGGCAGCGAGGGCGAGTTCATCGCCCGGCCTCGCTTTTTGGCTATCCGCGAGTTTGCTCCCCACAACTTCCTCTACCATGAGGGCTGCCAGTGGGAAGCAGTGGCGTTTCAGGCTCCGCCCGGCGGCCTGGAGGAGCGCAAAAGTAGCCACAAGCTCTGTTTTAGCTGTGGGGCCTTTGCCGATCCCCACCTGGATTGCTGCCCCGTCTGCGGCACCCAGTTCGATGGGCAAAACAGCCTCTTTACCCAGCTTCTGGAAATGCCCAATGTGCGCATGCGGCGGCGGGATCGCATCACAGCTGACGAAGAGGAGCGGCGGCGGCAAGGCTACGAGCTGCAGACCTTCTTCCAGTTTGCTCCCGAAAGCTCTGGCTACCGCGTCCAAGAAGCTGATGTGCTGAGCGGACAAACTCCCCTGCTGCAGTTGCGCTATGCCCCGGCGGCCACCCTGCTACGCATCAACCACGGCTGGCGGGGAAGTGGAGGGCGCGGCTTTTTGGTCAACTTTGACACTGGCGAAGTTCTCTCTCGAACTCAGATCCAGCAGAGCAGAACTGGCTCTTCCGACCCAACACGTTTGCAGCGCGTCTGCCTGGCGGTGCGCAGTACTCAAAACCTGTTGCTGGTGCGCCTGGTTCAACCAGGTCTAGGGGATCCCCAGACCTTGGAGACCAGCCTGCGCTACGCCCTTAAGCGGGGGATCGAAGAGACTTTCGAGCTGGAGGAGTCGGAGCTAGCCGCCGAGTCCATTGGCCAGGGATCCCATCGGGCTATTCTCCTCTATGAGACGGCAGAAGGAGGAGCCGGCGTCCTGCGTCGGCTGGTGGAGGAGCCAGAGGCTCTTGCGGAGGTGGCTCAGGCGTCTCTGGAGATCTGCCACTTCAGACTTTCAGAGGCCGGGGTTCAAGATCTCCGGCCTGAGTGCCGGGCAGCCTGCTATGAGTGCCTGCTGAGCTATGCCAACCAGAGGGAAGCGCTGGAGCTTGACCGATACAAGATTCGGGATCTTTTGGGTGAGCTGGCCCACAGTCGCACTGACCCAGGCAGCTCCCGACAAGAGCACTTGGATTGGCTACGCCAGCTCGTTGACCCTCGGTCTGAACTGGAGCGCAGGTTTCTCGAGGCGCTGGCAGAAGGAGGGTATCGATTGCCTGACGATGCCCAGAAGTCCATCAGTGAGCCCCGCTGTGTTGTCGATTTCTTCTATGACCCCAATATCTGCGTCTTTTGTGATGGCGCAGTCCACGATGAGCCAACTCGAGCCGAGCAGGATCGCCAACTGCGGGCTCAGCTCCTAGAAGGCGGCTACCGCGTGATTGTCCTGCGCTACGACCAGAATCTTCAGGAGCAACTGGCTCGCTATCCAGAAGTGTTTGGCCAGGGGAACTGAGAAAACCCTCAGTCCTGCTGGTGGGAAAATTGATAAGCGCCCACAAAGGCCAAGATCACCGCCAAGCTGCCCAAAACCCCAACCGTGTACCAGGGAAACTGGGAGAGGGGCTGATAGGCAGCCGCCCGCATGCCGATGCTGGCGTAGGAGAGGGGCAGGCAGTAGACCAGCACCTGCAGGTAGGTTGGCAACTGGGCGGGATCGAAAAAGGTGGCCCCCAGAAAAGACATGGGGGTAATCAAAAAGTTGGTGAGCACTCCCACACTCTCCAGGCTGGGCACCTTCAACCCGGCAATCACTCCAATGCCGGCAAAAACGGCACAATTGAGCAGCAGAATCAACAGCGATAGAGGGTGGAGAAGGCCCCAAGCGCCGGTGCCCAGCACCCCCACCGCCAAGACGCCCAGGGCTGTCAGCAGGCCGCGGGCAATGCCCGCCAGTACCTTGCCCAGATGTAAGGACAGCGGGTGAACCGGCAGGAGCAACAGTTCTTCAAAGCTTTTGGTGAAGAGCCGGGATCCACAGATGGAGAAGGTGGTGCCGGCAAAGCTGATGGTCATGGCGGAAAGGGCCACCATCCCCGGCAAAATAAAGCGCAGGTAGGAGCCTGCCGCCGTGGATCCCACCACATCGGCCAGAGCCTCTGAACGCAGGGATCCCCCCAAGCCCACCCCAAAGGCGACAATGTAGATGAGGGGGGCCACCAGACCTGAGGCCACCACCTGCCAAACTCGCCCCCGCAGATCCAGCCAGTCCCGCCAGAAGATGGTTAAACTGTCTTCCCAAATTTGCTGATAGGGTAGGGTCAGGGCACGGTTCACCATACGTTTTCCTCGCCGTTCACGGGTTTTGGGCTTGCCGTCTTGTGTCCGATTTTCTGCCACCACTCCGGTTGGGCACCGTTGGCTAATAGCCGTAGTAGTTGGAACGCCACCAAGCCACCGGCAGCGCCAACGCCTTGCTTAGGGTGGATACGTAGGCGCGAGTGCGAAAAACCTGGTAGTGGTTGCGCTCGATGGCGTTGAGGATCTGCCGGTAGAGCATCAGAGAAGCGGCCACCGGCCAGCGGGAGTCGGGTTGCAGGGTGGGGATCCCCCGTTCGGCCTGGGCGTAGAGCTGTCTGGCCCGTTGGATCTCGTAGTCCATTAGAGCCATCCAGCGCTCGTCGATAACATAGTCAAACAAATCCCGCTCAGAGTAGTTGAAGCGGCGCAGATCTTCGAGGGGGATGTAGATCCGTCCGCGGCGGGCATCTTCCCCCACATCCCGCAAAATGTTGGTGAGCTGCATGGCGATCCCCAAGGCCACCGCCTCTTCGCGGCCATCCCGGCCCGGCACAAATCCCATGATCTCCGAGCACATCAGGCCCACCACCCCGGCCACGCGGTAGCAGTAGACGCGCAGATCTTCCCAGGTGGCGTAGCGCCGCGTATCCAAGTCCATGCTCTGCCCCAGCAACATCTCGCGAAACGGCTCGATGGAGAGGCGGTAGGCGCGGATGGTGTGGATAAGGGCCAGGTCGGTGGCAACCTGAGGCTCACCCCCCTGGAACAGGGACTCCAGATGGGATCCCCACTGCTCCAACTTGCTGCGGGTGACCTCCACCTCTGCCTGGCTGGCCTCTAGCCCATCCAACAACTCGTCCGTTTGCCGCAGCCAAGCATAGATCGCCCAGATGGCCCGCCGTTTGGGTCGGGGCAAGAGCAGGGATCCCAAGTAAAATGTCTTGGCGTGCTTGGCCGTGATCTGGCGACAGAGGGCAAAAGATTGCTCAAGCGGACTCATCTGGCTGATCTCCAGGGGCGCAGGGCCAGGATAGAGAAGGAAGGGAAACGGCGAGGGCACATATCAACACTACGGGAAAGCGGACGCCGTGGATAGCCCAGAAGAGGTTATGGGGGAAGGGATTCAAAGGATCTTATTAAAGAGGCCGACGGCGGAGAGCTAGACCCCCGCTGCTGCCAAAGTCGAGGCCGAGACAGAGGCAGGTTGAAACGGGATCCCTTGGTTGATGGCTTCAGCCGCCCATTTGCCGGAGAGAATCGCTCCCTCCATGCTGCCCAGGAACGGCTGTAGGGTGTAGCTGCCCGCCAAGAAGAAGTTGGGAATGGGGGTAACTTGGGTGGGACGATATTGCTGTCTGCCGGGGGTGGCCTTGTAAACCGAGCGCGGCGTTTTCACCACCACCCATTTGCGCACGCGAGCGGGGTTGGGGCCGGTGAGGTGCTGGGGAAAGAGTTTTTTCAACTCCTCCAGCGTGGCGGCCAAGATCTCCTCGTCGCTGCGTTCAATCCACTCGGCGGCAGGGGCCAGCACCAGTTCCAACATCGATCGCTCCGGATCGGCGTAGGCACGGCAGGTGTTGCTCATGTCGGCGTACACGCTCAACAGCGGCGAGCGGGAAAACAGGGAGTGATCGATGTGGGTGAGCTTGCGGTCAAACCAGATCTGCAGGCTGATCACCGGCACCCCTTCCAGTTCCTGGAGCTGCTGAAAATAGGGGATCCCTTGCCATTGGGGCGGCAACAGCTCCTTGAGGGCATCCACCGAAAGGGCCGAGACATAGGCATCGGCAGTCACCTCCACCGGCCCAGAGGGGGTGGCTAAGCAAAACCCGGCCACGCTGTTATCGAGGTTGAGACGAATGTCCTGCAACGCCGCGTTTAGATGAACCTCCCCCCCACGGGCGACAATGTAGTCCACCATCGGCTGGCAGAGCCGCTCTGGGGGAGCGCCGTCTAGGTAGGCAATCCTAGAGCCATCTTTTTGCTGCAAAAAGCGGTTCAAGGCCGTCAGGGGCACCATGGCCGAGATCTCCTCCGGGTTGATGAAGGCCAGGGCCTTGGAGACGGCAATGAAAATATCGGTGTTGACCCGCTCGTCAATACCCTGCCGCCGCAGCCATTCCAAGAGGCTATAGCGATCCATCTGCTCCACATAGCGCTGGCCGCGAATCATGGCCGGCACCAGCCCCAGGGCAAACTTCACCTTTTCCCCCCAGGTGAGCATGTCGTTGTTGCGCAAGATGCCGACAATGGCGTTGAAAGGAGCGGGAATATCCGGCAGGTCAAAGCGGGAATAGGTGCCCGGCTTGTCCGGCTGGTTGAAAATCAAGCTGTGTTCCTTCCACTGCAGGCGATCGGAGATGCCCAGCTCCCGGAACAGCTGCAACGTGTTGGGGTATGCGCCAAAAAAGTTGTGCAGCCCCGTCTCGATCCAGTCGCCGTCGGCATCTTTCCAGGCAGCCACCAGGCCACCCAAAACATCCCGCCGCTCAAAGAGGAGCGGTTGATGCCCGGCATCGCAGAGATACTTGGCACAGGCCAGCCCGGCCAGCCCGCCACCAGCAATGGCAACACGCATGAGGGTAACGACAAAGCAACATTTTTATTCTATTTGCAAACCGTTACAATTGCCGGGGCCAAGGGGCAGACGGAAGGCCGACCCAGCAAAAGCAGCGGAACAAGGGGATCCCGAAGCCCATCTGTCTCACTGCCGGGATCCCAATCGCTGGTAGGATACATACGGAAGAAAAAATAAAGATTTTCTGCAGTCCGGGGGAAAACAACGATGGCCAAACAAACACTGGGATCCCTGCTGTCATCTGGCTTCGATTTAAACGGCAAGCGCGTGCTGGTGCGCGCCGACTTCAACGTCCCGTTGGATCCCCAGGGCAACATCACCGACGACACCCGCATTCGCGCCTCCCTGCCCACCATCCAGGCCCTCACCCAGGCAGGCGCCAAAGTGATCCTCACCAGCCACCTGGGCCGCCCCGTCAAGAAGGACAAAGAGACAGGCGCGGTTAAGGTCGCCCGCGAGGGCAATAGCCTGGCCCCCGTAGCCACCCGTCTTTCTCAATTGCTGGGCCAGCCGGTTGCCTTTGCCCCCGACTGCATCGGCCCTGAGGCCGAGGCGGTAGTGAACCGCCTGGAAAACGGCCAGGTGGCCCTGCTGGAAAACGTCCGCTTCTACCCAGAAGAGGAGGACAACGACCCGGAATTTGCCCGCAAGCTGGCCTCACTGGCCGACCTGTTTGTCAACGACGCCTTTGGCAGCGCCCACCGCGCCCACGCCTCCACTGCCGGCGTCACCGCCTACCTCCAGCCTGCTGTGGCCGGCTACCTGGTGGAAAAGGAGCTGCAGTTTCTTTCGGGCGCCATCGAGAATCCGCGGCGCCCCTTGGCGGCCATCATCGGCGGCTCCAAAGTCTCCACTAAGATCGGCGTCATTGAGCGGCTCCTGGAAAAAGTGGACAAGCTCCTGCTGGGCGGCGGCATGATCTTTACCTTTTACCAAGCCCAAGGGATCCAAACCGGCAAGTCTTTGGTGGAAACCGACAAGCTGGATCTGGCCCGCTCCCTGATGGAAAAAGCCAAAGAGCGGGGGGTGGAGCTGCTGCTGCCGGTGGATGTGGTGGTAGCCGATAGGTTTGACAAAGATGCCCAGGCCCAGACCGTTTCCATCCACGCCATCCCCGAGGATTGGATGGGCTTGGACATCGGCCCGGAATCGATCAAAGCCTTCCAGGCTGCCCTGCAGGGGTGCCAAACCGTGGTCTGGAACGGGCCGATGGGCGTCTTTGAGTTTGACCGCTTTGCCCTGGGCACAGAAGCCATTGCCCGCACCCTGGCCGATCTCACTCAAGCGGGAGCCACCACCATCATCGGCGGGGGAGACTCGGTGGCTGCCGTGGAAAAAGTGGGCCTGGCCGACAAAATGACCCATATCTCCACCGGTGGCGGAGCCAGCCTGGAGCTATTGGAAGGGAAGGTGCTGCCCGGCATTGCCGCTCTCACAGAAGCGTAGGTTCCTCCTTCGGGTCGCAGCCCCTCCAATCCAAAAACCAAGCCAAAAAGTAGGGGCTGGATTCAGCCCCTCCTAACTTTAGTCGGTGTAGATCGCTGCAGCGATGGCGAGACAGGATCCGGCTTAGTGCACCACCACTTTAACGTTGGCGTTGTTCAGGCCAGGACGCTTCACCTCGGCCAAGGTCTTGTTGACGGCGTACTTTTGGTTGATGGAGTTGATCAACTCGGTTTGGTTGTGCTTCTTGGCCACGCCCCACAGATCGGCGATCAGGTCGTAGGAACCGTCGGGATTCTTCGACCAGCCCAGGTCGTAGTCGCCTTCCAACTGAGCCACGATGTCAGCGCGAACACGCTGGCCGTTGTAGCCACGCACGTCGGCGTTCAGCTTAACGGTGTAGCCGAGATCGCGCAGAGAGTTGATCAGGACTTGACCGTCAGTGATTTTGGTACGCAGGGTGCTAAAATGAGACATGGTGTTTCTCTCCTTTGTATAGAGGTTGGAACATCGACACAAACAATGGGCACTGTTCTTTGGGGAAGGTTTGGGCCCTGCCGTCCCTGCTTCTGTCAAGGTAGCTTTGGATCCTCACCTCCTCCTAGAACTCCAGCCGCTGGTACTCGGCTACAGAGGCCGCTGCAGGCCGAGCCCGCTGCTGGGCCCATTCCCTCAACGCTACCACTTGCTCCGTCATGGTGCGAGATAGCGGTTGAGTTGCTTTTGTTGCTGCCAAAATGTCCAGTTGGGTAAATTCGCGGTTCTGGGCAAACGCTTCGTACATGGCAGCAATCAAAACTTGTTCGATCTCCGCGCCGGAGAAGCCTTCACAGGCTGCGGCCAACTGGCGCAGATCAAAGCGGCTGATGTCGCGCCGCCGCTTCTTCAGGTGGATCTCGAAAATCTCCATCCGCTCGTTGATGTTGGGGAGATCCACGAAGAAAATCTCGTCAAAACGGCCCTTGCGCAAGAATTCGCCCGGCAGACGATCCACACGGTTGGCCGTGGCCATGACAAAAACCGGCGAGCGTTTCTCCTGCATCCAGGTCAGGAAGGAGCCAAAGATGCGGCTAGAGGTGCCCCCGTCGGAATCGCTGGAGCCTGCTGACCCGGCAAAGGCTTTGTCCAGCTCGTCGATGAAAAGGATAGCAGGGGCAAGAGATTCAGCAGTCCGCAGGGCACTACGCAGATTTGCTTCCGATTTGCCCACCATGGAGCCATCATAAACGCGGCCCATGTCCAGACGCAGCAGGGGCAGGCCCCAGAGACGGGCAGTGGTCTTGGCGATCAGCGACTTACCGCAGCCAGGCACGCCCAGGATCAGCATACCCTTGGGTTGGGGCAGTCCATAGGCGCGGGCCCGCTCGGTAAAAGCTTCAGAGCGTTGCAGCAACCAGCGCTTCAGTTCTTCCAGACCGCCCACGGCGTCGATGGTCTCATCCTCTTCGATAAACTCGAGAATGCCGTTGCGCCGGATCAGTTGCTTCTTCTCAGAGAGGATGATGTCTACTTCTGCCTCGGTGAGGCGACCATGCATCACCACAGCCTTGCGGTAGACTTTTTCTGCCTCGTCCTGCGTTAGGCCCAGGGCCGCCTTGAGCAACTTTTCGCGGGTATCAGGAGCCAAAGGCAGGGAGCGCGGGATCTGCTCCAGCTGGCGGTTGAGGGCGCGCTCCAATGTGGCCATGTCCGGCAGGGGGAAGTCCACTACGCAAATGTCTTTCTCCAGCTCGACCGGGATCACCTGCACCGGCGACATGAGCAGGATGGTTTTGTGGGATCCCTTCAGGCTGGCAATAGCATCCCGCAGCCAGCGCTTCACCTCGGTGTTGTCCAAGAAGTCATGTAGGTCTTTGAAGACGCAGATGGCGGGATCCTTTTGCTCCATTACCCACTGGATGGCGGGCTGGGGGGATTGGGTGTTGTGCTGGGTGAGGCTGCGGGGGTTGCCGTATTCGACGATGCCGTGGGTAACTGTCCAAATGAATAGGCGACGCTGAGGCTTAAGGGTGCGGGCAATTGCTGCCAGAGCCGCTTCTGCCCGTTCCTCCTCTGGAGTCAGCAGGTACAGCAGTGGGTATTGAGCTTGAATGAGGATGCTTAGCTCTTGCATGGGAAACACCAACTGCAGAGGGGAAATTTCAGGAGCCGCCAGAACGGTTGAAAAATGGGGTTCGAGTTGCCTAGGTATTGGATTGCACTTGGGAGTACGCCCTTGTTGGATGGATTTTGAGAGGATTTTAGAAGCCTTCTGTGTTGCTGTCTGCTCCTATCAGCTCAAGTTCCTGAAGGGGGCCCGCTTGGGAGCGTTCTAGCAGGGTACCAGAGCATCCTGCCGTTGCTCTTCCGAGCCAGCAGCCGATCCCCAGTATTCTGGCTCCACCTCTTCAAGGATGGCTTCGGCAGCCGATGTCTGGTGCAGGGAAACCACCTCTCCATCGCGGATAACAAATGGGTGACTACACTTGGGACATTGATGGACACGATAGGCGCTACCTTGTACCCCTTCAATGACCTCTGGGTGAAGCAGATAGAAGGTAATGGCCTTCTCTGCCACTGCCGACATCGGCTCCCGCTCCACGGCAGCCCGAATCTTCAGATTCCGGTGCAGCTCAGGTGAGAGATACAGGGTCACCTTCTGCTTGGACTCTGTGCCTTCCACTACCTCTGGCCGATGATTCATGGCTAACCGCTTTCTTTGAATTGCTTGCCAAACTTGGGGCCTATCATAGCCAGTCTGCCGGCTTGACGGCAAGTTTTTAACAATCTGTAACAAACAATTTTCTTGATGGCCCTCTGTGGATACCTGCGGCTGGGGGAGTAGGCTAGGTGGAAGACAAGGAGCGGAATGTCCAATCCCTATGGAACGCTTGATCAACACCCTCAGCAAAAATTTCTCTAGCTGGGGCCGCCGTGCCCTGGTGCAGGCCAGCGATGGTTTGGCCAGCTTGAGAGACACTGCCGTGGATAACGGCAATCTGTTACTCTGCAAGGCTCGCATCGCGTTCGCGGATGCCAGCTTCACCACCCTAAAGGCAATTCGGTCTCGCTTTGGCGCCAGTCGCTGACGGTTGGGCAGAAGCACCCTGCTAGCCGCCCAGATCTTGCAGCCGATAGAGGCTGGCATAGAGCCCGCTGAGGGCCATAAGCTCGGCATGGGATCCCTGCTCCTTGAGTTCCCCCCGCTGCAGAACCAAAATGCGATCCACATTGCGGATGGTGGAAAGGCGGTGGGCGATGATCAGGGCGGTGCGATCCTGCAGCAGGGTGTCTAGAGCCGATTGCAGGAGCGCTTCGGTGCCCACATCCAGGCTGGCCGTGGCCTCATCCAAGACCAAGATTTTCGGATCCCGCCACATGGCCCGCACAAAGCTGATGAGCTGTTTTTGGCCGCTGGAGAGGTTGTTGCCTCGCTCCCGCACGGAGGTGGCGTAGCCTTGGGGCAAATCGCGGATGAAGTCATGCAGGTTGAGTTGGCGGGCGACCTGCTCCACTGCCGCTAGATCTGCCTTCTCTCCTAGGGTGATGTTTTGCTGGATATCCCCGGAAAACAAAAATCCATCCTGCAGGATTACCCCTAGGTGGCGGTGCAGCTCAGCCTGGGGGAGATCGCGAATATCAACGCCGTCAATGCGAATAGATCCCTGGGTTACGTCGTAGAGACGGCAGAGCAAGCGAATGATGGAGCTTTTCCCGGCTCCCGTGGGCCCCACCAGGGCCACTTTTTCTCCGGGGCGGATGGTGAAGGTGAGGTCTTTGAGCACCCACTCCCCGGGGTTGTAGGCAAACCAGACGTGCTCAAACTGCACCTCTCCCTTAGCATCGGGGGGTAGGTGGCGGGGCTGAGCGGGATCCCGGATGGCGACCGGCAGGCTGAGGATGGCATCGATGCGCTCGACGGCGGTGAACCCCGCCTGCAGGGCGGTGAACTTTTCCGCCAACTGCCGCAGCGGGTTAAAAAACCGTTGTGAAAAGAGAATAAAGGCGTAGAGGCTACCGAAGGTGAGGGGTTCCCTGGGCAGGGGCAGGGATCCCGTCCATCCCCCTCCAAGTGAGCCCCTACCGGCTGACATCACCTGCTGCCCGCCCACCCAGAGCAAAGCCGCCACGGCCAGCCAAGACACCCACTCCAAAACGGCAGAAAGGGCAGAATCATAAAGGATGGTTTGATCCACTTCCCGGATGTAGCGGCGGTTCATGGTTTGAAAAATCTCGCTATTGAGCCGCTCCCGCCGAAACAGTTGCACCACGGTAATGCCCAAGATGTTCTCCTGGATCCAGGAGTTCAGCTTGGAGAGTTCTTCGCGCACGCGAAAGTTGGCATCCCGAAAGCGGCGCTGCAACTCGAGGACAACAGCGCTGATGGGCAGGACGATGAGGATTAGCAGCAAGCCCAGATCCCAGCGTTGGCTGAGCATGACCACCGCGATCACCCCCAGAGTAAACAGGTCGCTGACAATGCCGACGGCACCGGTGGAAAAGACATCCCCCAAGGCTTCCACGTCGCTGGTGATGCGGGTGATCAGCTTACCCACCGGGGTGCGGTCGAAAAACTGAGCCGGCAAGGCCAGAATGTGGGCGAAGAGATCGTCGCGGATGTCGCGGGTCATCAACTGCCCCAGCTTTTGGCTGACATACCCTTCCAGGGCTTGGAAGAGCCAGCGAACCAGTACCGTTAGGATCAACAGCCCCACATAGGGCCAAAGGTCGGAGAGGATCCCGGCCTCACCTCGTTCCAGCGCTCGGGCAATGGGGCCATCCAGAGCCCGCTGTAGGATCAGAGGCTGCACCGCATCTGCCAAGGCCAAAGGGGGCAGAAAGGCCAAGGCCGCCAACACCAGCCTGAGGTGCCGACGGGCATAGGGCCAGAGCAGCCGCAGCAGCCGCCAATCGCTGGCTCGCCGAGGGCGGGGATCCCTACTGAGATCGGCAGCGGGGGGAGAGGCGGCAAGGCTCACAGGCTTACACCCGAGAACAACAAAGACAACTCATAGAGAGCACTGATCTACTCTAAGCGCTCTCCCTGAGGGAGAGGGAGTTTGGGATCCGCAAGGGTTTCCTCGCCATTGGGAATGGCTATAGCTGCACCCCTAATGGCTCTGGGACGGACGGAAAACTGGCCGCTTCAGGAGCTTCTGGCCGCTCGGTTCGGGCAGGCTGTAGGCAGCTTGATGAGGAGAAACCGGCAATGTCTTACTCAACCTCTTACTCCGTGTCTTACTCGAAAATCTTTTTCCCAGTTTGGGTGGCGGGGCTGCTGTTGTTGATCGGCGGCGGGATCCTGTTTGGCCTGTTGCGGGCTTTTGGGCTACCTATTGGGGAGCTGGCCGATTGGGCCATTGGGATCGCCAGCTTTTGGTGGCTGGTGGTGATCGTCACCCTTCCCTGGAACCTCTACTTTCAGGCCAAGGCCGTTCAGCAGGAGGCGGTTGTGTCTCAGGAACGAGGGATCCCGGTGGAAGATTCAACCTTGGCTTTCCTACAAAAGCTCAGCCGCTGGTCGTTGCGCGTGGCCATTGCCCTGCATGGGCTGTCGGCTCTGGCTTTCTATGGCTTGGCCGTTGGGCAAGTCACCCCCATTGGCTACCCCAGCGCCGTGGCTGCGGTGTTGTTAACGGCTCTGCGCCCGGCCATCCGGGGCTACGAGTATTTGGCCGACCGCTTGGCCCAGTTGCAAGGGCAAATCCAGATCCCTCGCGAAGATGCCATCGAGTTGGCCGAGCGGATAAAGCAGTTGACACGCCAAGTCGAGCAGTTGCAGGAGCAATGGGATCCCGGCAAGCCCGGTTCTTGGGCCCAACAGGAGGAAGAAACCCGGCGCTACCTGCGGCAGGAGCTGGCCGCGCTCAAAGCCCAACTGGAACAGTTCCGGGCCAGCAACGAGCTGGAGCACAGGCAATTGCGCCAGGAGACCCACCAAGCTGTGGCTCAGCTCAGTGTGGATAGCCAGTTTCTCGGCCATGTGCGGGAGATTCTTCGCTTTATCAAGGAAGCTTAGCGGGATCCGTTGTTCAGTCCTTCCAACTGAGCGGAAAACTGAGAAGGAACCAGCTTGGTGCCCACCCCGGCATCGGTCAAAATCTCCAGCAGCAGAGAGTGAGGGGATCCCCCATCCAGAATGTGGGCTGCCCGTACCCCTTGTGCCAAGGCGCGAATGCAACACTGCACCTTCGGGATCATGCCGCCCTTGACGACACCGGCTTGGATCAACTGGCGAGCCGTCTCGATATCCAGCAACGTAATCAGAGAGCTGCGATCCTGAGGATCTTTGAGAATGCCAGGGGTGTCGGTGAGCAAAATCAGCTTTTCTGCCCCCAGAGCAGCCGCCAGTTCTCCCGCCACCGTATCGGCGTTGATGTTGTAGGCTTGGCCTGTCTCATCGGCAGCCACGCTGGAGATCACCGGAATCTGTCCACCTTCCAACAGGGTTTGCAGCAACTGGGGGTTGATGCTGCTCACTTCCCCAACAAAGCCGATCTCTGCCCGGCCCTGGGATCGCGCTTTGATCAAGTTGCCATCCCGCCCGCACAGCCCCACCGCCGATCCGCCGGCCAAGCTGATGAGCTGCACGATCTGCTTGTTGACCTTGCCCACCAACACCATCTCCACTACTTCCATGGTGGCGGCATCGGTAACCCGCAAGCCATCCACAAACTTGAAGGGAATGTCCAGTTTTTGTAGCCAACTGTTGATCTCCGGCCCCCCCCCATGCACCAACACCGGGCGGATCCCCACACAGGCCAGAAAGACGATGTCTCGGAGCACCTCGGCCCGTCGCTCTTGGTGCACCATGGCTGCGCCGCCGTATTTGATGACAATAACGCGGCCCTGGTACTGCTGAATGTAGGGTAAAGCCTCGATGAGGATCTGCGCCCGCGTGAGGGGATCACACGCCGACCCGGTCGCCTCAGAAAGGGAAGAGTTGGTTTGCACTGCTGTAAGTCCCTAGAAGTCCAGAAAACCTGACCTAGAGTATCCCATTCTGCTTGCAAAGCAGATCTCAGGCTTTGGGCGTCAACTGGTGGTTTTTTTTCAAGCTCGCTTCCCCAACCCAAGGACAATTTGGTTGAGGAATCGCCGTCAATCTTCAGGTATGGAACGGGATCGCCAGCAAAGGCAATAGGGACAACCCCAACCAGGCCCAACCCCGAATGGAAGAAGAATGGGGTAGGGGATCGACGGGCCCTGACTCTGCCTGCTGCAGCAGGGCATCGATACGCTCCTGCAGCCGTTGCCCTGAGTCTGAACTCACGGCCATTGCAAAGCCAACCCAGGCCGCCGCCGGTTGCTCCACCACGCCATAGCCCACCACCTGCAGCAGGGCCTCTCCCAACAACAAGGGATCCACCCGTTGGGCCGCCCAGCGATCCGCCCGCAGTTCCCGCAGAGTGAGCAATTCCTGCCAGAGGGCCTCGGTGTTGGGCAGCCAGCCGGTGAGGCGTCGCAGCCAGCCCACCCCAAACATCCACAGGGTGTCGCGGTAGTGGCGATGGGCTTCTTCGTGAGCGATTACAGCCCGCAAGTGCTCATCATCCAACTGCTCCAGCAGGCCGCGGCTGACCACCAACTGGGCATTCCACACCCCCACTTGGGCAGCAAAAGGGATCTCCAAATCCAGCACATAGGCCGGAGAGCCATGCAAATCCACATGGGCTAAAGCTTGCAGATGGGCACGTCGATAGGAGCGCCAGTATTCCCAAATCCAGTGCAAGGCCACGCCGCCGGCCACGGCCAGCAACAGCAGAGCACAGCCGTAGCAGAACCAGCCCCCCACCCCGGCCATTTGTCCCCACGGCCCCATCCAGGCCAAGGCCAAAGCAGTGGTCAGCAACAGCAGCGGGGGCAGCAAGAAGTGGATCCAAGCCCGCTGCCAACGTCGGCCCCATCCCCCACTCCTGTCCAGGCGCACCTGGGCTCGCCACAGGCAACTGAGGCCCAAGCCCAGCAGTAACATGCCCAAGTGGCTCATCGCGGATCCCTCCTGGCTTGACGGGCTGCCCGCAGCCGTTCGGCAATCGCCTGCAACTGGGACACACTGGCCTGATCCAGGCTATCGGCAAAGGCTGCCACCGTATCGGGATCCCCTACAGCCAAAAACTGCTGCAGGTGGGTGAAGGCCCTGAGGCTGGCCGCTTCCTGACGCGAAAGACGAGGCCGCCACAGCATGGGCAGATTCCGCCCTTGGGGATCGGTGCGGCGCTCACAGCTCACCCAGCCCTTCTGGCTTAAGCGCTGCAAAACTGTAGTCACAGAGGCATAGGCCAGCTCCCGATCCGGATCGGCCAAGATGCGCTCGTGGATTTGACGGGTGCTGGCACTGCCCAGATCCCAGAGGATGTCCAAGATTTCCGACTCCAGAGGGCCCAGCGACAGTTGCTTGGGACGATGCTTGGGCAACATGAGCCTTTGCCGGTGTAGGAACTTTTATCTAGACTAACCGTTGCAGTCTCAAACCCCTCAGCCATTTTTAAGGATCCGCTAAGCTCGAAGATGGTGGTTCTTTGTGCTGTTACTTCCCATGGCTGCTCCCACCTATTACACCATCACCTTCGGCTGCCAAATGAACCGCGCCGATACCGAGCGCATGGCCGGGATCCTGGAGTCCCTGGGGTATGTGGCCACCGAAGATGAGTTGCAGGCGGACTTAGTTCTCTACAACACCTGCACCATCCGCGACAATGCTGAGCAAAAGGTCTATTCCTACCTGGGCATCCAGGCGCAGCGCAAGCGCAAAAACCCGGCCATCAAGCTCATTGTGGCCGGCTGTGTGGCCCAGCAGGAAGGGGAAAAATTGTTGCGCCGCGTCCCTGAGCTGGATCTGGTCATGGGCCCCCAGTACGTGAACCGCCTTGGGGATCTGTTGGCGCAGGTGGAAGCCGGAAACCAGGTGGTGGCCACCGAGCCGGTTGAGATCCCAGAAGACATCACCAAGCCCCGCCGCGACAGCCAGGTCACTGCTTGGATCAACGTTATCTACGGTTGCAACGAGCGTTGTACCTACTGCATCGTGCCGCGGGTGCGAGGGCAAGAGCAGTCCCGACAGCCCCAGGCCATTCGCGCCGAAATCGAAGACGTGGCCAGAGCGGGCTACCGCGAGGTGACGTTGCTAGGGCAGAACATCGACGCCTACGGACGGGATCTGGATCCCAAAACCAACCTGGCCAGCCTGTTGCGCTTCGTCCATTCGGTGGCAGGCATTGAGCGGATCCGCTTTGCCACCAGCCACCCGCGCTACTTTACCGAGGAGCTGATCGCCACCTGCGCCGAGCTGCCCAAAGTCTGCGAGCACTTCCACATCCCCTTCCAGGCGGGCAGCAACGAAGTGCTCAAGCGGATGCGGCGCGGCTACACCCACGAGCGCTATCGCCAGATCATCCAGCTCATCCGCCAATACATGCCCGAAGCGGCCATCAGCGCCGATGCCATTGTCGGCTTTCCGGGAGAAACAGAAGCCCAGTTCCAAGAAACCCTGCAACTGGTGCAGGATATCGGCTTTGACCAAGTGAACACTGCTGCCTACTCCCCCCGTCCCGGCACCCCTGCCGCCGAGTGGCCCGACCAGGTGCCCGAGGAGGAAAAAAGCGACCGCCTGCAACGGCTGAACCGACTGGTGGCCGAGGTGGCTGCCGCTCGCAGCGCCCGACTCTTAGGCCAGGTGCAAGAGGTGCTGGTGGAAGGCCCCAACCCGAAAAACCCCCGCCAGGCGATGGGGCGTACCCGCGGCAATCGCTTGGTGTTCTTCGAAGGGGATCCAGAGCAACTGAAGGGATCCCTGGTGCCGGTGCGCATTACCGCCACGCGGGCTTTTTCGTTGACCGGCGAGGCAGTTGCCGTTGGCACTATCGGCTGAAGATTATCTCTAAATTGCCAAGCCCACGACGAGGATCGAACTCGTGACCTCCCCCTTACCAAGGGGGTGCTCTACCACTGAGCCACGTGGGCAAAGCCGATGGTGGGCCGAGTTGGATTCGAACCAACGTAGGCGTAAGCCAGCGGATTTACAGTCCGCCCCCTTTAACCCCTCGGGCATCGACCCATTGACACCGGTCTTTCATCATAGCAGAAGGTGTTGCCCAAATCAGACCTGCTCCCATCATCAGCCGCCTTAATCGAGAGGCCAGAGCTGGGAAGCCATCGGATCCTCGTGCAGACAATGAGGTGGCGCCAGAGCTGGCTACAGAGGGAAGCTGCCGGAAAAAGCCGGATCGGGTCGGGGCTGGACATTTTTCAAGACAAGCTGAACGCGGAACTTGATATCGTTGAAAACAGTCCTTCGGCCCCTGACCATGATTTCGACCCTCGGCACTCCCACCCATCCAGAGCAGACCCTTTCCCCCAACCAGTCTTTGCGCCCCTTGACCAGCCGTATCAACAGCCGGGGGCACTTGGAAATTGGGGGGTGCGACGTGGTGGAGCTGGTGCGCCAGTTCGGATCCCCTCTCTACATCCTGGACGAGTGGACGCTGCGCCGCGCCTGCCAGCTTTACCGCGACACCTGGGCCCGCTGCTACGCCGGGGGATCCCGGGTTTTGTACGCCACGAAAGCCTGGAACTGCCTGGCCATTTGTGCTCTGGCTCTGCAAGAAGGGCTGGGGTTGGATGTGGCTTCCGGCGGGGAGCTGTACACAGCCCTGCAGGCGGGGGCCAAAGGTGAAGATCTCTATCTGCACGGCAACGCCAAGTCTCTTGAGGAGCTGAACTTAGCCCTGGAGACAGGCTGTACTGTGGTGGCGGATAGCCTGTACGAGCTGCAGCAGGTCTCGGCCCTGGCCACACCCGAACGGCCAGCGCGGCTGCTCCTGCGGGTTAACCCCGGTATCGACGTCCACACCCACGAGTACATTCGTACCGGGCAAACCGACAGCAAATTCGGCATCGGGCGATGGCAATTGCCGGAAGTGCTGGATTTTTTGGCCGCCCATCCTCAGTTGCAGTGCGTCGGGCTCCACGCCCACATTGGGTCGCAGATTTTTGATCTGCAGGGCCACCGAGACCTGGCGGGGGTGCTGGCCCAGATCTGGCGGCAAGGGCTGGACAGAGGGTTGCCCCTACAAGAGCTCAATGTGGGTGGGGGCCTGGGGATCCGCTATGTCGAATCCGATGATCCCCCCTCCATCCCGGAGTGGGTGGAAACTGTGGCGACGGCGGTGCAACAAGCCTTTGCCCAGGCTGGGATCCCTCTGCCGAAAGTGCTCTGTGAGCCCGGACGATCTGTGATTGGGCCGGCTGCCGTGACCGCCTACACCCTGGGGGGGCAAAAGCGGATCCCTCCCAGTGATGACCTGCCCCAAGGACGCACCTACATCACCATCGACGGTGGTATGTCCGACAACCCCCGCCCGATCACCTACCAAGCCCGCTATACCGCCCTTCTGGCCAACCGACCAGAGGCAGAGGCCACGCAGCGGGTAACGGTGGCCGGCAAACACTGCGAGTCGGGGGATGTGCTGTTGAAGGATGTGCTTCTGCCCGCTCCAATGGCAGGAGAAGTGTTGGTGGTTTTGGCGACGGGGGCCTACAACTACAGCATGGCTTCCAATTACAATCGCTTCCCTCGGCCAGCCGCGGTGCTGGTCAACGAGGGAGAGGCCCAGTTGATTGTGCGGCGAGAAACTTATGCCGACCTAATCCGTCAGGATGTTCTGCCGGAGCGGTTGCTGCGTTGAAGGGGAGGATCGCCCATACCCATCTGGGCTAAGTAGAAGCACAGCCTTCCCTGGCAACGCCGACCACAGCCAACGCACCTCACGCGGGAAAGACTGGAAGATGGCCAGGAGGTGAGTGGTAGGCTGGTCTGGGGGCCGCAGTCAACAAGGGTTCTGGAGTTGAGAGGTTCTGAGGTACAGAACGGCACAGTCAGAAGGCCCGCAATGAGGGGAGCGTGAACGGGGTTTTTCGCCATGCTGGCGGCCTTATGGGCTTGGCTACAGCAGTTTAACTTTCTCAGCCTCTTGGACTGGGCTCTGGCCGTCTTTCTGTTGGCCTTGGCTCTCTATTACACCCGCGAGAGTCGTGCTGGGGTGCTGGTGCGGGGATTTATAGTGCTGTTGGTGCTGTACCTGGCCACAGCCTCTCTGCCCTTGGTTCACCTGATCTTGGATCGCCTGCTCCTGGGCGCAGCCGTAGCCATGGGCGTGCTCTTTCAACCGGAGTTTCGCCGGCTGCTGGAGCAACTGGCAAGAGCTATCCGCATGGAGTGGCCAAGCAACGCAGGCGACGACGAGGAGGATCCTGAGGAAGATTTGGTGGAAGAACTGGTGCAAGCGGTGCGAGAACTTTCCCAAAACCGCACAGGAGCGCTGATTGTCATCGAGCCAGAGCAGCCGATTGACTCGCGGGTCTTTACCGACAAAGGGGTACCTCTGCAGGCGCGGGTGTCGCGGGAGATCCTGCAGACCATTTTCCAGACTTCAACTTTGTTGCATGATGGGGCTGTGGTCATCCATCGGGATCGCATTCGCGCAGCGGGGGTAATCCTACCGGTTTCGGAGCGGGCCGCCTCTCGGCAACTGGGCACACGGCACCGTGCTGCGATGGGGATCACAGAACAGACCAATTGCTTGTGTATTGTGGTCTCAGAAGAAACGGGCTGCATCTCGCTGGCGGAGGGTGGGCGCATCGAGCGACCTCTGACCAGTGCCAAGTTACACGAGCTGCTGGTACAGCGGTTGCGCAATCCCCGCGATGCCAAAAAACGAGATGCTCCGCTACGGGGATTGTGGGCCTACCCCTGGTTTCGCAATGGGCCGCTGCGCTGGTGGGGATCCCTCTCCGATCTAACTAAACTCTTTCGCAAACCTGAGAAAACCCTCCCGAAAGACTGATCCCCATGACCCTTTCTCCTGCCCATCTTCTGCACTTGCCTGCCGACCTGGATCCCCAGTTGTTGCCCCGCCATGTGGCGGTGGTGATGGATGGCAACGGGCGTTGGGCGCAAAAACGGGGTTTACCCCGCAGCGTTGGGCATCAGCGAGGGGTATCGGCCCTGAAGGAGCTGCTGCGCTGTTGCAATGATTGGGGGATCCCGGCCCTTACCGCCTATGCCTTCTCCACCGAGAACTGGGGCCGTGCCCGCGAGGAAGTGGATTTCCTCATGACGTTGTTCGAACAGGTGCTGTGGCGGGAGTTGGGGGAAATGGTGCAGCAGGGGGTGCGCATCCAGTTTGCCGGCCAGTTGTCGGCTCTGCCCCACTCTCTGCAGGAAACCATCGTGCATGCGGTGGAATGCACCCAGCACAACAAGGGCATTTGCCTGACGGTGGCCCTCAACTACGGGGGAAGACAGGAGATCCTGCAGGCCTGCCGCTCCATTGCCACCTTGGTGCAGCAGGGGCTGCTGCAGCCGGATCAGATTGACGAGGCCCTCTTTTCCCAATTTCTCTACACCACCGGCCTCTCCGATCCTGACCTGCTGATCCGCACCAGTGGCGAGATGCGCATCAGCAACTTCCTGCTCTGGCAGATGGCCTACACCGAGCAGTATTTCACCCCCATTCTCTGGCCGGATTTTGACCGAGCCGCTTTTCACCAAGCCTTGCTTAGCTATCAGTCGCGGCAGCGGCGGTTTGGCAGGTGAGGTTCCAGGTTGAATATCTGTCGCAAACCGGCAGCTAGCGCAAAAAGCTGGTCACCAACCACATCACCGCAAACGTGATCCCCACCAACAGCGCGCCAGGAGCATCGCCACCGGTGAGGGGAAGGGCAATGCCGTAGGCCAACATCAGCCCCAGGCTCAAGGCCGCCAGAGCCAAGAGAAAAGCGCGAATGAAGCGGCGCTCTTTGCGGTACAGGAAATAGATACAAGCCATCAGCCCCAAGGCCAGTTGCAGCGAGGGGTACTCATCGGGAGCCAAGATAACCCAACCCACCAGTCCACCCAGCAGCGCCGCAGGCCAGAGGGCATCGGCGGTAGAGGGGGTATCCAACCAGCGGCTGACCCAGGGGGGATTTTGGGCAGCAGGGCGAGGCAAACTCAGCTCCGGCTCAGGATGGGCAGCCCGTTGTTCGGCGTAGCGAATGCGGTCGGGAACGGCGATTTTGCCCTCTTTGCGCAGGCGCAGGCGCTGCATCAGGATGGCATCGTAGGCTTGCTCCACCCGCTCCTGCTGCTGTTCGTCCGCGCCCAAGCTGGCCAGGAGCCTAGCCCGCGCCGATTGAATTTCTTCAAAGGAGGCTTCTTCGCTAATTCCCAACACCTGATACGGACTCATCTCAGCCATAGCGACCAGCCCTTTAACTCTCTATCACCTTAACCCAGCCTGCCCAACCTTCGATCCGGCTACGCGACAGGAACCGACAACGGGGATTGAGTTGCCCCATCCTCCAGGGATCCGGATTCGGAGGTCGAGGCAATTACTGCCTGCAGACATCGGGCTACATACTCGACCGCAGCGTAGGTGGTGGCTTTGCCAAGGCTAAGGCGAATGGATCCCAGTGCCTCGGCTTCCGAATAGCCCATGGCCAAGAGGATGCGGCTGGGGATCAGTTGGCCGCTGCTACAGGCGGAGCCGGCGCTAATGGCGATCCCCTGGCGGCTCAGAGCCCTGACCAGCACATTCCCGGGGATCCCCCCTGCGGTGCAGTAGCTGAGGTGGTGGGGCAGACGCTGCTCCAAATCCACAGGGCCGGTCAGCCGCAAACCGGGCACCTCCGCCAGCAACTGGGCCAAATGCCGTTGCAATTGCCGTAGGCGGGCCGTTTCTTGGGACAGCTCCTGGGCCGCCAGAGCCGCCGCCACTCCCAAGCCGACAATGCCCGGGATCCCTTGGGTGCCAGCCCGCAGCCGCCGTTCTTGCCCACCCCCCCGCAGCAGCGGTCGCAGCTCCACCCCTGGGCGCACGTACAGCGCCCCCACCCCCTGGGGCCCGTAGAGTTTATGCCCGGAAAGGGAGAGCAGATCCACCGGCAGTTGCGCCAGATCCAGCGGGATCCGCCCCACCGTCTGCACAGCGTCGGTGTGGAAGAGCACCCCCGCCTGGCGACAGATCTGACCCAGCTCTGCAATGGGCTGCAGGGATCCCACCTCATTTTGGCCGTGGACGATGGAGACCAAAACGGTATTGGGTTGCAGCGCCTGGATCAAAGTCTGGGGATCCACCTGGCCGGCGGCGTTCACCAGCAGACGGGTGACCTGCCAGCCTTGGGACTGCAACTGGCGGGCAGCATTCTCCACCGAGGCGTGCTCGACGCTGGAGATGATGAGATGTTGGGGAGTAGAGTAGCGCTGGGCCACCCCAAACAGGGCCAGGTTGTTGGACTCCGTCCCGCCTGAGGTAAACAGCAGCGCCTCCGGCTCACAGTTAAGCAGCTCGGCCACCTGCTGCCGCGCCCGCTCCATGGCCATGGCGGCCCGTTCTCCCCACCCGTGCAAGCTGGAGGGGTTGCCCCAGCTTTCCTGCATCGCCATCTGCATGGCCTCGATCACCTCAGGCCGAGGCGGAGTGGTGGCGCTGTGGTCGAAGTACAGGGTGGGATCCAGAGGCAACATGAAGACTTCACAACCCAGGACTCAATGTCCTCATCTTAGTGCGGGGTTGTGGTCGGCTCATACCCCTTGGCGCAGCCGTTCTAGCACCCCGCGATCTTCGAGGGTGGAGGTATCGCCACTGATGCCGGCGCCAGCCGCCAAATCCCGCAGCAAACGGCGCATGATCTTGCCGGAGCGGGTTTTGGGCAGGGCCTCGGTGAAGCGAATTTCGCTGGGGCGGGCAATGGCCCCGATTTCGGAGACCACATGTTGCATCAACGCTTGGCGCAGCGCTTCGCTGGGCTCATAGCCCTCCGACAGGATGACAAAGGCCACGATCACCTCGCCTTTGAGGTCATCTGGGCGACCGACCACAGCCGCTTCGGCAACTGCAGGATGAGACACCAAGGCCGATTCAAGTTCCATCGTGCCGAGGCGATGTCCTGCCACATTGATGACATCGTCCACCCGGCCCATCACCCAAAAATAACCGTCTTCATCCCGGCGGGCCCCATCCCCGGCAAAGTAGAAATACTGCCCATCTTGGGGAGGGATCCGCTCCCAGTAGCTGGTGCGGAACCGCTGCGGATCTCTATAGATAGTGCGCATCATGCCCGGCCAGGGGCGACGGATCACCAAATACCCCCCTTCGGGTGCCGGGTTCCCCTCCATATCGACAACATCTGCTTGAATGCCCGGAAAAGGACGGGTAGCCGATCCCGGCTTGGTGGCGGTAACCCCCGGCAAGGGCGAAATCATAATGCCGCCGGTTTCGGTCTGCCACCAGGTATCCACAATGGGGCAGCGCTCGTTGCCGATGACGGTGTGGTACCACATCCAAGCTTCGGGATTGATCGGCTCGCCAACCGTGCCCAACAGGCGCAGCGAAGAGAGATCATGCCGACGGGGCAGGGCGTCGCCACTTCTCATAAAGGCCCGGATGGCCGTTGGAGCAGTGTAAAAAATGGAGATGCGGTGACGGGCGATTAACTCCCAGAAGCAATCGGGCTTGGACGGTCGCGGCGCCCCTTCGTACATAAACACCGTTGCCCCGTTGGAGAGGGGGCCATAGACGATGTAGCTGTGTCCCGTGATCCAACCGATATCGGCAGTACACCAGTAGATGTCTTCTTCGTGCAAATCGAAGATCCACTGGCAGGTGATGTGGGTGTAGAGGTTGTAGCCGCCGCTGGTGTGGACAACGCCTTTGGGCTTGCCGGTGGTGCCGGAGGTGTAGAGGATAAACAGCATCGCCTCCGAGTCCATCGGCTCGGCAGGGCACGCTTCCTCCAAGCCAGGAGCCAGCTCATGCCACCAAACATCTCGGCCTGGGGTCATCGGCACGGCTTGCCCCGTCCGCCGCACCACCAAGACGTTTTCGACAGTGGGCACTCCCTCTGCCAGCGCCAAGTCCACCTGCGGCTTGAGGGGGACAATCGCATCTTTGCGCCAGCCCCCATCGGCGGTGATCACGGCTTTGGCTTCCGCATCCCGCAGCCGCTCCTTGAGAGCCTCCGCGCTAAAGCCCCCAAACACCACCGTATGGGCTGCCCCGAGCCGAGCACAGGCCAGCATGGCCATGACGGCTTCCGGGATCATCGGCATGTAGATCCCCACCCGATCCCCTTTTTGAATGCCCAGGGCCTTCAGGCCGTTGGCCCAACGGCAGACCTCGCGATGGAGCTGCTCATAGGTCAAGGTGCGAATGTCCCCCGGTTCTCCCTCCCAGATCAGGGCCAGTTTGTGGCGGCGGCCATTTTCCAGGTGGCGATCCAAGCAGTTGTAGCTGAGGTTGAGCTGTCCTCCCACAAACCACTGCGCCTGGGGAGGATCCCAGTGCAACACCTGCTGCCAAGGCTGAAACCAGTGCAACTCCTGCCGAGCCAGCCGTTCCCAAAAACCTAAGGGATCCGCCTCGGCTTCCTGACAAAGCTGTTGGTAGCGACTGGGGGTGATGCGGGCCTGTTGCACAAACGAAGGGGGCGGGGGGAAAAGGCGCTTTTCCTGCAGGATGGATTCGAGGGCGGGTTGAGACATGGTCAAAGATGAGTGAGGAAAAGAAGTTCTGCAACGCCCACAGAAGGGCGAGGGGATGGAATTGCAGTAGAATACAAATCCCGGCGAGGGTAGGGCAAGGGATGGGCAGGCAATCTCAATTGATTGTAAAGATTCTGAAGATTTTTTGAATGAGAAGTGGTTCAGGGGTATTCCCAGGCAGGGCTCAGGTGAAAAAGGTGGCACGTTGGCGGTGCATCACCACCGACTCCACCAAGCCGATGGCCAGAAAATTGGTCAGCAGAGCCGAGCGGCCATAGCTCAAAAAAGGCAAAGGCAAACCGGTAATGGGGGCCAGGCCGATGGTCATGCCGATGTTGACTACTGCCTGAAACAGGATCATTGCCAGCACCCCAATGGTGATCAGGGATCCAAAATTGTCCTTGGCCCCTTGGGCAATCCAGATCAGCCGCGCACACAGGATCCAGAACAGGATCAGCACCGTCAGGGTGCCCACAAAGCCCATCTCTTCCCCAATGGCGGAGAAAATGAAATCCGTGTGCTGTTCGGGGATAAAGTCCAGTTGGGTTTGGGTGCCCTGCTGGATGCCCTGTCCCCAGAGGCCACCGGCCCCGATGGCAATGCGGGATTGAATGAGGTGATAGCCGGATCCCCAAGGCTCTTGCATGGGATCGATGAAAATCTCCAGCCGCCGCCGCTGATAGGGCTTGAGAAGGTGCCAAGCTAGCTGACCCAACTGCCCCGAGAGCAGGTTGATTACCCCAAAAGTTACGGCCCCCGTCCACTGCCAGGGGAGACGCCAAGCGGCCAACCCCGCCATTCCCAGACACCAGAGCAGCCAAACCCAAAGCATCCAGCTCAGCTCTGGGCGAGTGTGTAAGCCATAGAGAATGGCTCCCACCCCCGGCGACAGGAGCAAGAGGATCCAACTGCCCTTGGCTCCGGCCCAGTAGAGCATGACCAGGACAATCACCACAAACACCAGGGCAGTGCCCAGGTTGGGCTGCAGGAAAATCAAGATCCAGGGAGGAGCAATGACGGCAACGGCCACCCAAATCTGGCTGAAGTATTTGATCGGCCAGTGGTGCAGGAGAGCGGCCAGGGTGATGATTACCCCCAGCTTGGCAAACTCAGAAGGCTGCACCTGAAAGCCGGCGATGGAGAGCCAGCGCTCCGCTCCTCCGCCTGCTGTGCCGAAAAAGAGCACTGCAATTAAACTCGCCAAGGTCAAGAAGTAGGTGAACCAGTGCCAGCGCAACAGCCGCTCATATGGAATCCGGGCCACCACTCCCAAAAACGCCAGGCTGATCCCGGCCATGATCAACTGCTGTACCCAGTAGTGGCTGATGGGCCGCTCCCAGACCGCACTGCGGATAGCAACAATACCGATGCTCGTCAAGGCCAGCACTGTGGCCAGCAAAATGCCATCGAACTCCCGCCAAGGAGCCAAGATCTGCCGCAGGAGCTTTTTCCACCCAGGCTGAGAAGATACCTTTGGGTCAGCGTTGCCCAGCAATAGACCCGATCCTCCAAAGCAAGGCCAGCCTCAGTTTGACATACCCCCTGCCCTACCGACTTGTTTTCTCATCACTCGCGTTGAGTGTCGATTCCTCGTCGATCCATTTTCTGGCGTGTTCGCCTCCTCTGATAGGGCCTCAGTAGTGCTCCGCACCGCTGTCGCGAACAGGTCAGCCCTCCTCAAGTTGATCCTGCTCAGATTGGCTGGACTCAGGATTCTTTCATTCCCAGCTCTGCAGTTGCCCTAGCCAAGCGGAGATGTGGGATCCCACTTCTTCTCGACGCCGTTCAAAATTGGCTGCCGTCCAAATGAGGAGCAGGCCCAGCAGGATCCCAGTGGCCCAGAACAGCAGCGAATAAGCTGTCACCAGTAGCCATCCCTGCCGCAGGATCCCCAGCCCAAAAGCCAGCGTGCCCACGAAGAGATAAGCTCTTACCCGCAAGGCCAAGCCCAGCAGACCCAAAGCTAAGCCAAGCCCCACCGGCCAAAATCCCGCCCACAGTTGCCCGTGGGTTTCCACCATCACCACCAGCAGCCATGTGCCCAAGGAAACCAGCCGCAGCCAATGTCGCCCCTGTCGCCCGCTGGCTTCCTGTAATCCCGGATCCACCTGAGCCACATAGAGCAGGGATCCCACCAAGGGTAGGGCGGAGAACGTGAGAGAAGACCAGTCCTGTTGCTGGATGTAATCCCAGAGGATCCAGTTGCTCAAAAACAAGCTGATGTAGCCCAGGCGCACCTGGGATCTCCAGACGGACAGCAGAGCATAGTAGGTTGCCCCCAACAGCAGATTAAGGGTGTTGTTTCCTCCCCCGGTTACCAGAAACGCAGTCAGGGGTAGCACCAAGGCCGTATTGTGCCAGGGATCCGACGGCCAGCCCCACCCTCGCCAGGGCAAGCCATGGTAAACCAGCCCCAGCCCACAGAGCAGGGATCCAGCCCATCGCGCTATGGATAGCTGCGGCAGCCCCAGGAACACACTGCCCAGCAGAACCCCAGCCCCCTGCCAAGCACTGAGGTAACCCCAGACCGTTGGCGCCCAATTTCGCTCTGTCGGAGATTCTGAAGTTGAGGTTCTCGCCTGTCCGGCGGCATAGGCCACCAGGCCGGATCCCGTCAGCACCCAGAGCCCCTTCCCCCAAGGGCTGAGAGCGAAACTCCAAAGGGCGAGGCTGGCCAAGCCCCAGTTGCCGGCACCTATCCGCTGCAGCCAGGCCGCTTTCAGCCGCAGGGTCGCCACCAGCCAAGATGGACAGAGGCGGTAGCCCACTGCCAAGAGCAGCCCTAGCAAAGCTGTCAGCACCGCCGCTTCGTCCTCCCAGAATTCCCCAGTTTGCTGGCCGAGAAAGTAGACCCAGCTCTCGTAGGCCGCCAGCGATATTCCGAAAGCTCCCAGGATCCCCTTCCGGTTGGTAGGAGGAGGGCCTTCCTGTTCGCGACAGGGGTGCTGCTCCGGTGACTGTCGGCGCCCCACGCCCAGCAGCACGATGGAGAGACCTAAGCTGCCCAGACCTGTCAGCTCGCTCCATTCGAGTTCGAGATGGGATCCCAGCCAGCCCAAGCCGGCATAGATCAGCGGCGCTGTCCCCCAGCAACTCAGAGCCTTGACCCGCTGCAGGAGTTGTCCCCCTGAGGACTCCGTCCCACCAGCGCGATCGGGCCGCTCAAAGAGGAGTTTCTCCGGCCCAATCCAAAAGAGGATCCCCAGGCTTAGATTGATGACGGCAAGCAGAGGGGCAACAGGACGGGATCCCTGTACCACCCACAAGAGGCTGCTGGCCACCAACAGCTCCAAAGCCCAGATCAGCCCATAGGACAGCCCCTCCATTACAGACCATGAGATGGCCGACGAAGCCTCCTGACCGCTGCCGCCAGTTGAGACATCCTCCGCCCTGGAAGGAGACGGGCTTTCGCTCTCCAAGCCAGCAGGATGGACACCGCCGTCGCGATAAAAAGCGGGAGCCACTTCCACCCAAAGCCGCAAAACAATGGCCACCAGGACAGTCCCAGAGGCCAGGGTCAGAGCCACTGGGGAATCCAGGTACTTTCCACCACCGATGCGACCTGCTTCTGGCTGCAATGTCTGCAACGTTAGGGAAAGTAAAAGTACGATCCCCAGCAGAAAGCCAAAGCCATCCAGCACCGGTCGGTAAGCTGCCCGAAGGCGGGGAGAGAGGTAGTGGAACGGAGTCCCTAGGCTGTAGCGACAGCCGCTAGTGCTCCGCACCGCTGTCGCGAACAACAGCAGCACCCCCAAGGCCGTCAGCCATTCTGACTCCGTTAAAGCGGGGAACAGCCGATGGATTCCCACCAGACCGAACCCCCAGCCAAACGTCACTGTCAACAGCACCTCTGCTGGAACAACTGCGTTGGCGGTGTGGAGCTCATGGTCGGCGGAGGGGAAAGAGGCCCACACCCACACCTGAGTGGCCATCAGCAGCAACCCCAAGCCCAGACCCAGAAACTCAACCCCCGGCCTTCCAAAGGTGAGTAACTGGGCCAGCAAAAGGGAGAGAACTGCCGGGAAACGCAAAGACCCGCGCTCCGGGATCCCCTGCTGCCAGGAAAGGGATCCCACCTCCCCTTGCTCTGGGATCTGCAGCCAGCGGGGCATGAACTCCAGGGGGGGCAGGGCCAATACCTGAGCTGCCGTCAAAACAAGAGGCACCAGCAGCCACAGCCAGCCAAAGGATTGTTCACCCGTCGCAGACAACTCGGGGAGCCGTTGCAGCAAAAACGCCAAGTAGCTGGATCCCACCAACACCGACCCTATGCCATCTGCACTTCGCTGCCACAGCCCCACGGGCAATCCCCAAAAGCGCCCTGACCCACCCAGAGCCACCCGCCCTGCCCATTCCAATAGACCCACCAACAGCAGAACCACTCCCCAAGCGGACAAGCTAGTGCTCCGCACCGCTGGCGCGAACAAGTCGGGCAAAAGCCAGCGGATCCCGGCTAGCAGTGCCCCCACTCCGTAGGCGTGGGTCAGGAGTACCCAAAGAAAGTTGGGAGTTTCTCCTGATCTGGACTTTTGTTGTAGCCACCAGGCCAGGATCCCGGCGCTCAAAAGCAAGTGCCAAAAGCGAATGGCCGGATAGGGAAGGCTCAAGAGCAGCAGGGATCCCCCTAGCCCCAAAACCAAGCGCTCTGTTGGTTCCACCAGCCCAGAAAAGTCTGTCTCGCCGGCTTCTGGAGTGCTCCTCTGCCAGCGGGCCGCCAACCCCAACCACAGCACCTCGTAGGGCAGTAGCACCAACCCCAGCAATCCCCAGGGGGAATCAAGGGGCTGAAACCAGTTGGTTACTGTAGCTACAACCTCTTGCCGCCAGCTTGCTGGCCACACCTGCCAAAAAGCCCAGCAAGTTTCCAGGCCCAGCAAGAACAGCAACGTCAAATGCACCCTAAGGACTTCGTCCCGCTGGGGCGACTGGGTGTGTCGGCGCAAGCGCCCGATTAAGACATGGATCCCCAGCAGGCTAATCCCCAGCAACTGCCAGCCGCTGAAAGGGCTCTCCGCCAAGCCAATGGCAGCCAGCAGCCAGCCCACCACCAACAGCACCCAGCTCCCCTCCCACCAGCGGGAGAGCGTCCCCTCCTGAGCGCCTTCTGCTACGACGTCCGGGGATCCCTGGGGCCATTCCGCTGCTAGCCAACCCAACAGGGCCACCGCCAACCCCAACTGCGGCACTTGGACATGCCCAGACAGCAGCCCCCGTAGGATTAACAGGGATCCGGCAGCCCCGATTAGCCAGATCTTGGAGCCCCGTAATTCCCGAGACCGGCGGCTCCAGGTGTAAATCACGGTGCTGAGGATCCCCAGATACAGGATCCCCAGGACAAAAGCAGGGCGAAGCTCCTGCGGCCCCAAGCTCCAGAAAGCGTGCAAGCCAGAGAGGGCCAAAAAGTTCACCAAGGTTCCGTAAAAGGCATTGGGCTCCACACCGCTGTCGCGAAAGCCGGCACCTGAACCCAGCGAGCGCACCCGACCCTCAGCCGTCAACGGGATCCCCAGCAGCAAGCCCAGCGCCAGGATGCGGATCCCCCAAGGGATCCCCAGCCCATCCAGGGCCCACACGTTCACCGGCACCAGCAGCAGGGCAATAGCCTCCAAGGTTTGACCGGTTAGACGCAGCCCTTCCTGCCGTTGGATCCATCCAGCACCTACCCCAAAAGCCGCCGTATAGGCCAAGAGCACCCCATACTGAGCAGTTGGAGAAAATTGCTCCCAGTGGCTGGCCGCCAGCACCCCGGAGGACACCACCACCAAAAACAGGCCCAGCAGCAACAGCCAAGCCACGCTCAGCTCTGACAGCAAGTTCCGCAGCAAAACAGCCAGCGCCGGGGTAGGGGGGGGCAAGGACTCCGTCCGAGTAGCGCGAGTGGATTGAGGGGCAGCTTGGGGCTCTTCTCCCCCCTCGACCGCAGGTTCCTCAACCCCAGATCCGGCCAGGCGAGCATTTCTTTCTCGCACCATCCCTGGGATCCAAATCAAATCCAGGAGCTGACCGATCCCCAGCAGCCCAAAGGTCAACAGCCAGAGCAAACCCGTCCGCCAGCGGCCCAGATAAAAACGGTGCAGGCCACAGATGCCAAACAAACCCAAAATCCAGAGCACGTAGGCCGAGCCAAGACGAGCCGGGATCTCGTCGCTGGGGGAAACTGCCGCTGACCTTGGTTCCTCCCCCTCTAGCCGATACTGCTCCACCAGCAAGCGAAAGTGCTCTGGAGTCAGCAAGCTCAGCTCCAGCCAGGCCCGCAAACCCTGCAAGACTTGCTGCCGGGATCCCCGAACGGTGAGCTGCAAAAGGACGTCGTCCGAGGAGGGCGAGCGGTCAGATTGCAGCTCCTCTGCTCCTGGAGGCAAGAGGTGATCCTGGGATCCCATGGCCAGATTCCTTGAGCAAAAGGCTTGGGGCTACTGCTACTCTAAGCCTTGCTCTAGCCGGTTGCCATGCCGTTCTCAAATCCTTCTCCTGCTGCGGCAAAGCGAAAGAGCTACGCACCGCTGACGCGACCGCTAGAGGGCTTCGACTAGCCCTCTAAACCTCAGTCGGGATCCCTGGGATCTCGCTGCTGTGAGTGCTGCGCAAGACGGGAAGCGTCATCATCTGTCCCAGGCGTGAAACGGTGAGCTCCGCCGCCGGAATGGGCTCCGAGACCTGTCCGCCGCTGAACACCATCACCCGGTTGCTGTACAGCAGGATCTCGTCCAAATCTGTAGAGGCAAAAAGAATAGCTGTACCCGTTTGGGTGCGTTCTAGCAATTGCCCCCAGACCCACAGCGCCGACTCGATGTCCAACCCTCGCGTTGGGTGCTCCATCAGCAAAAGACTCAGGGGTGTGGGCAAGAGAGCCAACTGGCTGCGCTGCTGGTTGCCCCCCGAGAGTTGCTCCACCCGGCTGTAGGGGTGACCCCGAATGCTGAAGTGTTCGATGGCCGCTTGGGTCTGCTGACGGGCCAGAGCCCAGTTGATCCAGGGATCCTGCTGCTGGAGGGCAAAATGCTCCTGCAACGTTAGGCCGGGGATCAGCCCTTCCCGCAGCCGATCCGCCGGAGAAAACCCCACCCCACAGCGCAGGTAGTCGACGTAAGGACGGCCTGTCATCTCCTGCCCCCTCAACAAGATCTGGCCCCGCCTGGGCGGCAACAACCCTGCACAGGTGAGAAGGAAAGAGCGTTGCCCACTGCCCTCCAAACCAGCCAACCCAATCACTTCCCCCGGCTGCACCGCCAGATCTGGCAAAGCCAAGGCAAACGGCTCATGCCGCACCACCAGGGAGCGCAACTCCAACAGGGGATCCGCCCTCCTTTGCGGAGAATGGGGCCGAGCCGGGGGTGCCAACTCCCGCCCGAACATCCAATCGATCAACCGCTGTTCCAGCAGGGCAATGTCCTCACCTCTAACAGGCAGCTCCCCCACCACCTCCCCCTGCCGCATCACCGTCACCCGATCGCAAAGGCACTCCACATCGGCCAGCTTGTGGGAGACGAAGATCACCGATTTGCCCTGCTCCGCCAACCTTCTCAGAGCCGCGAACAAAAGATCTTTTTGCGCTGCAGAAATGCCCGTCGTCGGCTCATCCAAAATCAAGGTGTTGATCCCCAGGGAAAGCAACCGCAGCATTTCCAGTTGTTGCCGTTCCCCCACCGTCAAGCTGCCGATGGCTCCATCGGGGTTGAGGTTGAAACCAAACTCTTCACAGGCTTTCTCAAGACGTTTCCGGCTTTCTCGCAGCCCCAAACCCAAGCGCCCTCGTTGCCCGGCAATAAAGTTTTCCAGCACCGTCAGAGAAGGAAAATCCAAGGGATCCTGGTGCAACATGCCAATGCCCAGGCGAATGGCCGCTGCAGGGCTGTCGATGCGAACCGGTTGCCCATCGATCCAAATCTCCCCCTGATCGCAGCGCAGAAAGCCGCTCAGGATTTTGACCAAGGTACTTTTGCCGGCCCCATTCTCCCCAAGCAGGCCGTGGATCGTGCCCGCCTCCACCCGTAAGGACACATCGCGGTTCGCCTGTACCGCCCCAAAACGCTTGTGGATGTGCAGCAGCTCGACCTTCATTCTGCTCATAGTAACCTGCCTCCCCAGAAAATCCCCAAGAATACAGTTGCTGAGGTTGCAAGTGCTGGTGCTACGATAGCGACAGCTCGCCGTTAGGCGTTGGCTGCGGACGAGTTCAGCATCGATCTGTGGTTCGCCCTGCCCCTCTTCTCCGCCCTTCCCCCCTGCCACCCATCTCGGATAGCAACCGCCTCAAAATCTTCTCAGGCAGCGCTAACCCGGCTCTGGCTCAAGAGGTGGCGCGTTACTTGGGCATGGATCTGGGCCCGATGTTGCGCAAGCGCTTTGCCGATGGCGAGCTGTACATCCAAATCCAAGAGTCGATCCGGGGTGCCGATGTCTACTTGGTGCAGCCCACCTGCCGCCCCGTCAACGACCACCTAATGGAACTGCTGGTCATTATTGACGCCTGTCGCCGTGCCTCTGCCCGGCAGATCACCGCCGTCTTGCCTTACTACGGCTACGCTCGTGCCGACCGCAAAACGGCAGGCCGAGAAGCGATCACCGCCAAGCTGGTGGCCAACATGATTACCCAGGCGGGAGCTCACCGCGTGCTGGCTATGGATCTGCACTCGGCCCAGATTCAAGGCTACTTCGACATTCCCCTCGACCACGTCTACGCCCAGCCGGTATTACAGGCTTACCTCAAGGAAAAGGGCTTGCTCGACGAAGACATTGTGGTCGTCTCTCCCGATGTGGGGGGTGTGGCTCGTGCCCGTGCCTTTGCCAAAAAACTCAAGGAAGCCCCTCTGGCAATCATTGACAAGCGCCGCCAAGCCCACAACGATGTGGAAGTCATGAATCTCATTGGGGATGTGCGGGGGAAAACTGCCATCCTTGTGGATGACATGATCGATACCGCAGGCACCATCTCGGAAGGGGCAAAATTGCTGCGCAAGCTGGGAGCCAAAGCGGTTTATGCCTGCGCCATTCATCCTGTTTTTTCTGAGCCGGCCATTCAACGCCTGCGGGGTGGTCTATTTGAAGAGGTGATCGTCACCAACACCATCCCTATCCCTCCAGAGCAGCACTTTCCCGAGTTAACCGTTCTCTCGGTAGCCAATGTGCTGGGGGAAGCGATCTGGCGCATCCATGAAGATAGCTCCGTCAGCAGCATGTTTCACTAAAGTAAGTTTCAAAGTAAGTTTCTCCAGAGTATCGCTAGAGTAGAGTGGGTGCAGAATGGGTGCGCCTGCTCCTTTTCCCTGTGGAGATCAGCCCAACCAGGCACCCCCGATCCGTCGTGATGGACTGGGTTGAGCCAGCTCCTCGGCCAGGTTTTCCCATGTCACCTCCCATTTCTCGCTCGCCAAGATCCGTTGTGCACGGTTTTGCTTTCCCGCGGACTGCTCCCAGGGAAGGGCAGTCCCTTCAAACCGAACTGGGTACAGCGCTGTACCCGCTGTTGCAATTACTGGGTCAACTGTTGAAGGTACCTTTGGTCTATCTAGAACTGGCCCAGCCGGGATCCGATCCCCACTCGCCTTCAAAAGGGATCCTCTACCGGGATCCGCAAGGGATCCCAGCCGGAGAACCTTTCAACCCCGATGTCGGCTCTGAGCAATGGCCTTTTCATGAGTCCTTTCTCTTGCAAACTGAGCAGGGGATCCGGTTGGCCGATCTGCACCTGCTCGACTGCCACCCTCGCCAACTGAGTTCCTTTGAACGGGAACAGATTGACCTCGTTGCCCTCAGCCTGAAGCACATTCTTCTCCAAGCCCAGGAGCATCGGCAAACCCTCGAGCAGCTCCAATCCCAACTGCAGGACAGCCGCAGCACTGCTGCCCGCTACCAGCAGATCTTCGAGAACGCCGTCGAAGGCATTTTTCAAACCACCCTAGAGGGCAAATATCTGGTTGCCAACCCGGCCTTGGCCCATATTTTCGGCTACGAATCCCCTGAGGATTTGATGCACAACGTCTCCGATATTGGCACCCAAATCTATAGCGATCCGGAGCAACGAGCCGAATTCATCCAGCGCATGCTGAGAGAAGGTCAAGTTGTGAATTTTGAACACCAAGTCTGCTGCAAAGATGGCAGGCTAATTTGGATTTCTTTAAATGCCCGTACCATCTACAACGACCAAGGGGATCCCCTCTATTTTGAAGGATTTGTTACCGACATCACAGCATCCCGTCAACTGAAAGAACGACAACAACAATTGGAAGAGGCCCGCCGAGAGAGCGAGCATCGTTTTCTGCAACTGGCAGAGAATACGCAGCAACTGTTTTGGATCACAACACTCTACAGCAAAGAGCTGATCTACGTCAGCCCAGCCTGTGAAGCCATTTGGGGCCTTTCCGCCGAAGAGGCCTACGCCAACCCCCAAGCCTGGATGCGCCAAATCCACCCCGACGATCGCTGGTTGTTCCCCACCATCCTCAAAGCCCAATCGGAGGGCAAATCCACCGATGTCGTCTTCCGCATTTATCGCACCGATGGCCGCCTGATTTGGCTGCGGGAACGCACTTTTCCCATCGCCGACAAAGAGGGCAAAATCTATCGGGTGGCAGGGATCGTCGAAGACATCACTGAGTCCAAGCAACTGGAAGCCGAACGGCGTCGTATAGAGCAAGCCTGGCAACAAAGCGCCAACCATTTTCGGCAGATTTTTGAGCTGGCCCCCAATGGAATTGCCCTTGTGGACTTGCAGGGGCGATTTATCCAGGTCAACGATGCCTTTGCCCAGATTGTCGGCTACACCCCCGAAGAATTGAAGCATCGGCAGCAACTGGACATTCTCCACCCCGAAGATGTCAACCCACTGCTGGGGGCCAATGAGGCTTTGTTGGCGGGGAAGGTCTCCGTCAGCCAGCGCCAGATTCGCTACACCCATCGTTCCGGTCAGGTTGTTCATGTGCTGTTTCAGGCCACCCTGCTCACCGACGAGGAAGGACAGCCCACCCAGTTTCTCAACCAGGTGATCGACATCAGCGCCCGCGTGGAGGCAGAAATTGCCCTCAAAGAAAGTGAAGAACGCTTCCGCCAATCCTTTGAATGGGCCCCCATTGCCAAGGCCATGACCCACCTGGATGGCACCTATTTGCAAATCAACGCCGCTTTTACCGAAACCCTGGGCTACACCCTGGAGGATCTCAAAGGGAAAACCGTCCTCGACATCACCCATCCCGACGACATCGCCACCACTCTGGAAAACAGCAACCGCCTGCTGGCCGGCCAGGTGCATCAGTGCGAACAGGAACAACGCTACATCCACAAGAACGGCCAAATAGTCTATGCCATTCTTCGCATCACCCTGGTGCGCACGGCCCAAGGGGATCCCAGCTACTTTCTGAGCCAGATTTTGGACATTACCGAGCGCAAGCAAGCTGAGGCAGCCCTTCGCCAAAGCGAGCTGAGTTTGCGGGGCATTTTCGAGCAGTCGGCCCTGGGCATTTCCATCGTCGATCACCAGGGCCATTACCTAAAAGTGAACCCTGCTCTGGAAGAGATCTTGGGCTACAGTGCCGCCGAACTAACCCGCATGAGCTTCTGCGACCTCACCCATCCAGAAGACATTCAGGAAGATTGGCGCCTTTTCCAGGAGGTTTTGAACGGCCAACGGGATCGCTACCATCTGGAAAAACGCTACATCCACCGCAGCGGAAAGGTGGTTTGGTGCCGCCTGGCGGTCTCTGCAGTCCGGGATCCCGAGGGCAAAAACCTCTTCATCATCGGCATTTGTGAAGACATTACCGAAGAAAAACGGGCAGAGCTGCAGATCCAGGCCGCCCTTCAGGAAAAAGAAGTTCTGCTGCGGGAGATTCACCACCGCGTCAAAAACAATCTGCAAATTATCTCCAGCCTGCTGCGGCTCCAAGCTGACCAGATCAAAAGCCGCAAGTACGCCCGCGTTTTTAAGGATGCCGGCAGCCGTATTCAAGCCATGTCTTTGATCCACGAAGGTCTGTACCAATCCAACAATCTGGCCGCTGTGGATCTCAAGCAGTACTTGCACAATTTGATCTCCAACCTCTTTCACTCCTACGGGGTGAACCCCGAGAGCATTCGCGCCAGCATCCGTGCCGAAGGGATCCGCCTCAACCTCGACGATGCAGTTTTGTGTGGCCTGATCATCAACGAGTTGGTGACCAACAGCCTCAAGTATGCCTTCCCGAAGGGCCGCAGTGGAGAGATAGAGGTTTGTTTCAGCCAAACCCGCAAATATACTCAGTTGCGAGTCTCCGACAATGGCATTGGCTTGCCCCCGAACTTTGACTTCAAGGAAACTCAATCTCTGGGTTTACAACTGGTTGCAACCCTCACCGATCAGCTACAGGGCAAGATACAATTGAGAAGCAAATCGGGTACTACTTTCATCATTACCTTTCCGAGGAGCGAGCCTTGAAGAGAGTTCCACCCCTTGTCAAAGGCAGTATTCTGGTCGTCGAGGACGAGAAGATCATCGCCAAGGACATTGCCAACGTTCTGAAAAAATTTGGCTACGCTGTGCCCGCCATTGCTTCTTCCGGGGAAGAAGCGATCCGAAGGCTGGAAGAGATGCCGGTGGACTTGGTCTTGATGGATATCGTCCTAAAAGGCGATATCGATGGCATAGAAGCCGCCAAGCGGATCACCGAGCGCTTCAACATTCCGGTGGTGCATCTGACGGCCTACGCCGACGAAGACACCCTCTCCCGCGTCAAAGAGACCCAACCCTTTGGCTACATCATCAAACCCTTCAAAGAGCGGGAACTCTACACCACCATTGAAATTGCCCTGCACAACCACCGCCAGAGCCTTGAGAACCGCAAGCTGGAAGAGAAAAGAATCGAGGAGCTGCGGCAAAAACTGCAGCAGTTGCAGCAGTTCACGGACGTGAAGGGCACTCTGTTCAAGAAATTCTTGCAGGATCTGAGCGAGCCCCTCTCGAACCTCAGCTTTGCCTTGGGGCTGCTCAAAGATGCCGAGTCGGAGCAGAAGCGGGAACACTACCTGCAGGTGCTGGAGGATGAATTTCGCCGTGAGCTGGAGCTGATCCACCAGACCTCTAACCTGGAAAATCTCCTGAACCTGGAAAATGTCGGCCTGTTGAGCCAGTTCAGCCTGCTGCGTCCCCAGGAGCCCAGCCCTGGTCACCGGTTGGAGCAGGAAGCACCCACCCCTGCAACCACGCCCTCCCAGGAGTCGGCAGGCTCTGCCCCCGCACCCAGCCCCACTGCCGCCACAGCGCCACGGGCACCGCTGCGCCCCCTTAACCAGACTCAGTTGGCGGAACGGTTGGGGGTGGTGGTTTCCGCCATTACCTACTGGAAATTCAAAACCGGGTTTCCAGAGTGGAGCCGCAGCCGGGATCCCGACGGCATTTCTTGGCGCTATTCCCCCGATTCCAAGCGCTTTTCGCCCGTGCCCTAGCTAGCGTTGCAGCACTTCCACCCGCACAGGTGCCAGCCCCGAGCGCACCATCCCCAACACCTCTGCCGCCCGCAGGGAGAGGTCGATGATCCGACCGGGGATAAAAGGGCCGCGATCGTTGATGCGCACGACAGCCTGGCGTCCGTTTTTCAGGTTGGTCACCCGTACCTCGGTGCCAAAGGGCAGGGTGGGGTGGGCAGCCGTCATCTCATGGCGGGTTGGGTGCAGGTCATACCAAGAAGCAATGCCCTCTTGCACAGGCCCAACCACGCGGACAGGGGCGGGTTCCTGTTGAGGGGCTGTTTTCGGCTTGGAACCTGCAACAGCGGCTTTGGCGGTCAGAGCAGCCGGTTGAGGCAGGGCCGGAGCTGAAATGGGCGGGGCATCGAGCAGCAGACGGCGCAGACGATTGGCAGCCAAAACAGCCACATCCACCGGGCGCTGGTTGTCGATCAACAGCACTCCATCGTCGATGCGCAGCAATTCCTTGTTGTTGACCTGAATGGTGTAGAGAGGAACACCCAAGCCTTGTTCGGCCAATTCCAAACCTGCCCAACCTAGGGTGATGGTGGTGTCTTTCAGGGATCCCTGGGCCATTTGGTTGAGCTGGGCCACAAGGGTGCTGGCCCGCATCAGCGGTGGTTCTAGCCCAGGGTGCTCGACAAAACTGACAATGGGCAGATCCCGCACATAGACAGTAACCACCTGTTGCCCGTCCATCTGATAGTCGTAGAGGGTGGAGATGGGCTGGTTGGTGTGCTGCTGTTGTTCGCCGATCTTGAGAATGGGTTCTTCTGCTCGACGGGGCAGGATCGCCTGGCGAGATCGGTTCAAGGGATGATCCAAGTTCAGGGTACCCAGTTTGGCAGGGGCAAGACCCTCGTGGCCGGAGATAGGGGTTTGGGGGGTTCTCGGCAGCGTTCTGACTGGGGCTGCGGCAGCAGTGGCGGGTTGGGAAGGGGGAACGAGGTCGGTGGCCGGGGAGGGCAATTGGGAGTCAGATGACAGCTCCGCTGCTCGGGTGCTCAGGGATCCGGTTCGCGTTGAGGCTTGTGCTCGCGAAGTCAAGCTGCCCAACATGCCTGCCGGCAAGCCCAAAGCCGTGACACAGAGACAACTGACCAAGCCCATTTTGCGGGCGGGATCCAGTCCCTGTCCAAGCTGTTTCCAATTTCGCATGAGGCCGCGCTCCTCTCCAATCTCGTACAACTTCCAGTGCGACGGTTAAAACAGAAGTTAATGTACCATAGGTTTCTGAGTTGACCCGTTTGTACGGTCGGACACAGGAGCTCAAGTCTTGATAGCATAAGGGGTTTTGGCATTTTGGACTACCGCTCAGCAGGGGTTGACATCGATCTGGGCCACGCCTTTGTCAGGGGGATCCGCGAGCGCGTTGAACGGATTCAAATTCCGTCCTCAGGTTCTTCAGGAACCTTGGGCGGCATCGGCGGCTTTGCCGGTCTGTTTGAGCTGCCGACGGGGTATCAAGCGCCGGTGTTGGTGGCGGGCACCGATGGGGTGGGGACAAAGCTGGACATTGCCCAGCAGTGGGGTCAGCACCGGGGGGTAGGTGTTGATCTGGTGGCGATGTGCGTCAACGACGTGCTGACGGTGGGGGCCCGGCCGCTGTTTTTCTTGGACTATGTGGCCACTGGCAAGCTGGAGCCAGAAGCCCTGTGGCAGGTGATCGATGGCATCTTGGCGGGCTGCCAGGAAGCGGGCTGCCAACTGCTGGGCGGGGAAACGGCGGAGATGCCGGGGTTTTATCCCCCTGGGAAGTACGACCTGGCCGGGTTTTGTGTGGGAATTGTGGAAAAAACGGCCATTCTGGATGGGTCGCGGGTACAGCTTGGGGATCGGTTGTTGGCTTTGCCCAGCAGCGGCCTACACAGCAACGGCTACAGCTTGGTGCGGCGGATTGTGGCCGACCGGGGTTGGCGCTGGGATCACCGGCCTCCCGGCTGGGATCGGCCTTTGGCGGAAGTATTCCTCACCCCCACCCGCATCTACGTGCAGGCGGTGCAGCGGCTGCAGGCAGCAGGGATCGCCATCCACGGCATGGCCCACATCACCGGCGGCGGGATCCCGGAAAATTTGCCCCGCTGTTTGGCCCCGAACCAGGCGGCGCGGCTGCAGCCCCATAGCTGGCCCATCCCACAGGAGTTTCTCTGGCTCCAAGAACAGGGCCAGGTGGAGACCTTGGAGATGTTCCGCACCTTCAACCTGGGGGTGGGCTATGTGCTGGTGATCCCCCCTGAGGCGGAAAACCAGGTGAGATCCCTGCTCCCCGAAGCCTTCCCCATTGGGGAGGTGGTGGCGGCCTGTCCAGGGGAGAGCCGGGTTCTGGGACTGGAACAGTGGGGATCCCTCACAAGCCCTGCCGACTAGCCAACCGATGGATCCCCACCAAAAGGGGGAAAGGGATCCCAGTTCCCTCGACTCATCCTCGCCGTCGCTATGCTAAGTTGGCATGTGGCCTCAGCGCTGTTGCCCGCCTTCTTGCCCGAGCCTGCTTCCCGACATTTGTCCTCTTTGGGAATAGGGGTAACTCGGCCTTGGACCGTTTGCTAATCGCTGCTGACCCTCTAGGTTAGGAGTTGCTGATGACAGGTTTACCCACTGCTCGTGCAACCGCGGGTGCCATCGAAGTTGAGCATCTGAGCAAAACCTACGGCAGCTTCACTGCCATCCGCGATGTTTCCTTCCAAGTGAACGCCGGCGAGATCATGGGTTTTTTGGGGCCGAATGGGGCTGGCAAGACCACTTCCATGCGCATTTTGGCGGGGTATCTGCCTGCCAGCGAGGGGACGGCGCGGGTGGCCGGGTTTGATGTTCACGAAAACTCGATGGCGGTGCGGCAGCGCATTGGCTATCTGCCGGAAAACCCACCCCTCTACCCCGACATGACGGTGGAGGCGTACCTGCACTTTGTGGCCCAGATCAAGCGGGTCAGCGCTGGCGATCGGCCCAGGCGGGTGGACGAGGCGATCCGGCGGTGCAGCCTGGAAGAAAAGCGCCACACCCTCATCCGCAAGCTCTCCAAGGGGTTTAAGCAGCGGGTGGGCATCGCCCAAGCTCTGGTTCACGACCCGCCGGTGATCATCCTGGATGAGCCCACCATTGGGCTGGATCCCAAGCAGATTATCGAGGTGCGCAAGCTCATCAAGAGCCTGGCGGGGGAGCACACCATCATCCTCTCCACCCACATCCTGCCCGAGGTGAGCATGACCTGCGACCGAGTGGTGATCATCAACCGCGGCCAGGTGGCGGCCATTGGCACGCCTGCCGAGCTGACAGCCCAGCTCCAGGATCGGCAGCAGGCAAAGCTGGTGGTGGGGGCAACCGAGGCAATGGCCATCCGGACGGCCCTGCAGCCTTTGCCCCAAGTGGAGGTGGTGAGCCTACAGCCCTTGGCGGCGGATCCCTCCCGCTGGCAGGTGCAGCTCAAGAGCAACGCTGCCGCGGACGGCTGGATCCCGGAGGTGGCCAGGGTGCTGGTGCAGGCAGGGATCGACCTCTACGAGATAGGCCGCCCGCAGGCTTCTTTGGAAGAGATTTTCCTGCAGCTCACTACGCAAGAGGGATCTGAGGGCGCATTGGAGGAAGCGGCATGAACGGAGTGGTTGCCATTTTTCGCAAAGAGCTGCGCGGCTACTTCACCTCCCCCATTGCCTATGTGGTGGCCGCGGTGTTTTGGGGACTGGCGGGGTTTTTCTTCTTTAATATTCTGGTGCGGGTGATCAGCTTTTCTCAGCAGGTGGATCTTTTCGCCCAGTTCGGCCAGGAGAACCCTTTTGACGCCGCCACCATCCTGTCGCAGCAGTTTCTCAACCTCTTGGGCACTCTTTCTCTCTTCTTATTGCCCATCTTCACCATGAGTTCCTATGCCGAGGAGCGGCGGCGAGGCACGATGGAGCTGCTGGCTACTTCTCCCATCACCAACTTGGAGGTGGCCCTGGGCAAATGGTTGGCGGTCTGGGTGTTTTTCATCACGCTGCTGCTGCCGCCGCTGGTCTACCATGTGCTGGTGCTGAGCAGCGCCAACCCGGCAGTGGACTACCGCCTGACCCTGATGGGTTATGTGGGCCTAACCCTGCTGGCGGGTAGCGTTATGGCTTTGGGGTTGTTTATCTCTTCTCTGACAGACAGCACCCTCATCGCAGCAGTGGCCACCTTTGGCTTGATTTTGTTGCTCTGGGTGATCGACGCGGCAGCCGGCCAGGAGGAGAACTGGATTGCCGCGACGCTGCGGCATGTGTCTTTGCTGCAGCAATATAGCAACTGGGTGCAAGGGATCCTCAGCAGCAGCAGCCTCATTCTTTTCTTGAGCATCATCGTCCTGGGGCTGTTTGCCACGGTGCAATCGGTGGAAAGCCTGCGCTGGCAACAGAGCTAGGGTCAGATGGGAGGAGTGTGGTGTTTGCGGCAGCGGTGCGGAGCATTATGAAGGACTGGCGCGCGTTATTGGACTGGACAGGGATCCTGGGCATTGGCGTCATCGCCATTGGCCTGGTGGTGGGATCCGCCTTTACCGGTTGGACGGCTGTGCCCCTGAGCATGCTGGCAACAGGTTTGGCCCTGCTGGTGGTTTGGGGCATCACCCACCGGCAGGAGGTGGGGGTCTTCCTCGGTCTGCGTTCCACCCAGACCAACGCCAACATCCTGGTGGCGGTGGCGGCGATGGCCGTCATTCTGGTGCTGGTGAATGTGGTGGCGGTGCGCTACGACCTGCGGCTGGATCTCACTGAGGAGGGTCTGTTTACCCTGTCGCCCCAAACCCGGCAATTGGTGCAGGGATTGGCGCAGCCGGTCAAAGTTTGGGTGGTCACCACTGCGCCGGATCCCAATCTGCGGGAACAACTGGAGCGCTATCGCCGCCTTAACCCCAACCGCTTTCAGTTTGAGTTTGTGGATCCCAATCGGGATCCCTTGACCATTCAACGGCTGCAGGTGACGCAAAACAACACCCTGGTGGTGGAGGCCGGAGAAAGCCGACAACAACTGCCCCAGCCCCCTGCTCCTGACCTGGAGAGCAGACTGACCCCTGTCTTGTCCAAAGTGGTCAACCGAGGGGAGTTAGTGGCCTATTTCGTGCAAGGGCATGGGGAAGTGGGGCTGCAAGCGAGGGAAGGCGCCCCAACTCTGGCTCAGGCGGCGGCAGCCCTGGGCCAGGAAGGCTATCGGGTAGAGCCCCTCAACTTGGTGCAAGCGGAGATCCCAGAGGATGCGAATGTCCTGGTGCTGGCGGGGCCACAGCGGGCTTTGTTCCCCGGCGAGGTGGAGAAACTGCAGGATTACCTGGCCGAGGGAGGACGGCTGCTGTTGTTGATTGGGCCACGGGTGGATGCCGGCCTGGATCCCTTGCTGGAAGAGTGGGGCGTGGTCTTGGGGGATGACATCATCCTGGAGGCGAGCAGCATCAGCCAGCTTCTGGAGACAGGGCCAGCCGTAGCTTTGGTTACTGACTACGGGGATCACCCCATTACCGCCCCCTTGGCCGCCCAGCGGCTGATGACCCTCTTTCCCTTAGCTCGTTCGGTAGAAACCCAAGCTCGGGAAGGGATCCAAGCCACGCCCTTGCTGCGCACCGGCCCGCAAAGTTGGGGGGAGACCAGTCCTGAGCTGGAACGTGGCCCCTTGCAATTCGATCCGGATCAGGACAAGCCCGGCCCCCTCACCTTGGGTGTTGCTTTAACCCGCCGTTTGGACGCCGACCAGGCCGACACAGGATCCCCGCAGGAGGCCCGCCTGGTGGTGATCGGCAATGTCAACTTCGCCCTCAACGGCAACTTGCGGCAGCAGGGCAACCGGGATCTCTTCTTGAACACCCTCAACTGGCTGACTGAGCAAACGGAGCAGATCTCCATCCGCCCCAAATCCATCACGGATCGCCGCCTCACCCTGACCGGTCAAACCTTCCGCTGGCTGGTGCTGGGATCGACGGTGCTTTTGCCCTTGGCGGCCCTGGGATCCGGAGCTGCCCTGTGGTGGCAAAGACGGTAGAGCTGGAGGAAAGCAGGCATGTTCAAGCGAACCACCTGGATTCTTTTGGGTTTGGCGGTGGCCTGTCTGCTGGGCTACTTCCTCTTGGACAACATCCAGCAACTGCGCCAGGAGCAACAGGCGGAGCGAGCGCGGCTGTTCCATTTTGCCACCGATACCATTGCCCGCATTGAAATCCGCCAACAGAAAGAGGGGGAACCCGTTCGCGGCAGCGGTGCGGAGCACTTGGAAATCCTTTTGGAGCGCACTCCGGAAGAAGAGGGATCCCGCTGGCGGATTGTCAGTCCCATTCAGTCAGCGGCGCTGGACTTCCCCATTGAGCAGTTGCTCAACACCTTCTCCCGCCTCACCCCCCAAATCACTCTGGAGGGGGTCACTGACCTGGCCGCTTTTGGCCTGGATCAGCCGCGACACCAAATCGCCCTTTTCCCCAAAGAAGGGGATCCCTACCGCCTGGCCATCGGCAACGACAACTTCGACGGCTCTGGCTTCTACGCCCAGCCCGAAGGGGGACAGGTGGTGCTTCTAAGCAGTGCCCAGAAGGGATCCCTGTTGCCCTCCCTACTGGCTTTGCGGGACAAGACTTTGCTTCAGTTTGATACAGCCGAGGTGAAAGCCCTGCAAGTGCAGTTGGCAGAGGCGGAGCCGGAAGTTGTTCGCCTGCAGCGACAAGACAATACTTGGCAGATTGTCGAGCCCAGAGAGCTGCCTGCCGATGAGATCAACGTCAACCGCTTGCTCAATACTCTGGCCCGCCTGCAGGCCGTGGAGTTCCCCGCCGAGACCCAGACGGATCTAGCCCCCTATGGCTTGGAGCAGCCTTCCGCCCGGCTGACGGTAGAGCTGGAGGAGGGCAAAACCCTGAAGGTCGCTTTGGGATCGGAGAAAGATGGCCAGGTGTACGTCATCACCTCTGAGCACCCGGCAGTAGCCACCTTGCTCACCTCCACCGCCGATATTCTCCGCTCCGACTTGGAAGAGCTGCGGGATCACCGCATTGCCCGCCTCAACGCCAACCAAGTGGGCCAAGTCACCTTAGAATCCCAAGGGGAAAAGGTCACCCTCACCCCTCGGCCTTCAGAGAAGGGATCCTTGGAGCTGCGCTGGGAAAACCCGGAGCGACCGGGCCAGCCTGTGGATCTCGGCTCTCTGTTCTCCAGCCTGAATGCTGCCCGCGCCAAGGAGTTTGTGGAACAGGCCGACGCGGAAGCCCAAAGGGTGTTGTCTGAGCCCGACCTACGGCTGACCTTTGAGCCCAAGCCTGACGCCGAGCAGGATCCCTTAACCCTGACCTTGGCCGCCTCTGGCTTGCAGGCCTATGTACAAAGCAGCCGCCAGCCGGACATTGCCGTGATCGAGCTGAGCACCTTCAACAGCCTGGAAACCGAAGTGAATCGCCTCTTGGAGGGCCAGCCGGAGAGCAAGGACTCTGCCCCGCTCACGCGACCAGATCCCACTCCCTCGCCCTAGAGTCCCTAGAGCCTTAGCCAGCAGGGGTAGCTGTCTTCTCTTCCGCAGTTTGGGCTTCTTTTTTCAGGGCTTCCCCTTGTATCGTCAGCACCGAGCAGGGGGCGCGGTGGAGCACGTAGTTGCTGACGCTGCCCAGAAACAGCTCGCTCAGGCCGGAGTGGCCGCGGCGGCCCACCACCACCAAGTCCGCATCCCAAGAGCGGGCCAGATCGCAGATGACTCGACCGGGGTTGCCGTAGTTGAGGCTGTACTCAGCACGGATCCCGTGCTCAGCCGCTTTCTCCACCAGCGAGCGCAGGTAGTCGATCTGGTTTTGCTCGAAGATGGCGCATTGCTCCCGATAGGACTGCCACAGCTCGGCGCTGATGGTGGAGCTGTAATCTACCCCCAGGATCATCGGCGGCTCTGGGGCGCCCGGCTCTTCCTGAGACAGAACATGGAGAATCATCATCTGGGCCTGCATGGCCTTGGCCACTTGGACGGCCTTTTGAAATACTCCCTGGCTCAGCTCCGACCGATCCACTGCCACCAAAATCCTGCTGAACATATCGGCTTCCTCCAGATGGCTAACAGAGGGACACAAGACAGAAGCAGCTTAACTTTGACTCATTCGACCCATCTTCCTTCGACTCAAAGTTCCTTTCTTCTTTGCCCTCATTCGTACCTATCTGTGTTGTAGAAGATTTGGGCGAGAAAACCCCCGAACATCTTGAATGAACCACCAGATTGGCAACGAAAGTTCAGAGATCTTGACACCGGTCAGAAGGCATCGCCCTGGGCCGCCCACTCCAACACCGCCTGCAGCGCCTCGGCCTGCTCTTGCCAGACTTGATCGAGGGGAGTGCCCCGCAGGATTTCCAGCGTTAGGGTTGGGATGTGCCGTTCCTGCCCCGCCCAAGTGCCCAGAGAACCGGGGGTGGGATAGCCAATGTCGGCGGCGACGGGCAAGCCGTTGCGAGCAGCCATCACCTGGGCCAGCTCAAGGGCAGGGCCGTTGTAGTTCACGCAGGGGTGCGCCTGGCAGGAGTGGGCAGAAAGGATAAACTGGGGCTGAATCCGGGCCAAACTCGTCAACAACACTTGCGTTTCGGGCTCGGAGCCTGGGGCCGATCCGGGCGGATAACGAGCTTCCAGAGAGGCCGGGATCCAATCTTGGGTGGGCAGATTGCGGTTGAGATCGACGCCGTTGGCATTGAGCCGTTGCCCCAAGGCACAGCCATCCGGGTTCAGGCGTGGGATCGCCCACAAGGTCGCCTTCCCGGCCAAGGATCCCCATTTCCCAGAAGCCACATAGCGCTCGATCAGGGCATAGCCCTCCACCTCATCCCCGTGTACCCCGCCGAGCAGCAGCAAGGAGCGGATCCCTTGGGTGAGCTGCCAAAGGTGAATGGGACGCCCCTGCACCGAGTAGCCGATGACCCGCAGGGATCCCAAAGGTTCACCCGCAGCAAGTTCCTGAGACATGGGGGATCCCGGCAAGTCTCGCAACCGTTAGAACGGGAGATCGTCCGGCTCCGGTGGGGAAACCACATCCCCCTCAGAGGATTCCACAATCGCCGGTTCGCCCATCCCCGTCAGGGAGAGAACGCGAGCGGATCCCAGTTGATGGACACGGCGCGCGGTGATCTCGGCCAGCTTTTCCTTGCGCCCATCTCGCTCCACCACATTCATGTGCAGTTGGCCCTCCACCGTGATCTGGTCGCCCACATGGCAGGTGTCCACCACCCTTTTGGCCAGTTCTCCAAAAGAGGAAACGCGCACGCGATAGGGCGGCTCATCCGGGCGCAGGCTGGGAAAGCCAATCACCAAGGATGTAACAGCCAAGTTATCGGGGGTGTAGCGCAGCTCCGGCTCAGACAGAACCTCGCCCATCAACACAATCGAGTTCATAACAGAGCCATCCAGGGATAAGGGGCAGCTCAGCGCACTTCCATCATGCCCGCAGGCCAGGATGCCGTCAAACCTAGCCGACGCGGAGAGTCATGTGGCGCAGCACACTCTCGTTGATGCGCAGGTTTTTCTCCCAGGCAGCCACCGCACTGGGTTCGGCTTCGTAGTTGAACTGGATGTACAGACCCTCCTTGAACTTTTTCATCTCAAACCCGGCAAAGCGGCGCTTGCCCCTATTGGTAATCTCCACGTGGGTTACTCCGTTCTCTCGCAGGATTGCCTCCTGACTGCTGAGCAGTTGTTCGAGGGGTTCATCTGACACATCAGGACGCACAATCAGCATCGTTTCGTAAGCGCGGGGCATGGAAGCGAGTTCTCCTTGAGGATCCAGTTGTAGAGATGCAGTAGACTATACTAGCTTTTCTTTCCTGCAACCGAAAAGGCCGCGGCTCAATCCCCACACCTCCATACTCTGGCCGCAGCAGCCAATGCAGGTGAGGCTGCTCACAAGAGGGGATCCATTGTCCGATACAATAGGGATTGCTTCATTGGCCGCTGGTTGGCCCGGCCAAGACACGCTGAATCGAGAGTTGGGATTCCAAGCATGAGCGCAGACGAAGTTTACAGCCGTGTTCGTAAGATCGTGTCCGATCAACTGGGCGTGGAAGATGACAAAGTGACCCCAGAAGCCAATTTCCAGAACGACCTGGGGGCCGACAGCCTTGATACGGTGGAGCTGGTCATGGCTTTTGAAGAGGAATTCGATCTGGAGATCCCCGATGAAGATGCAGAGGGGATCGCCACCGTGCAAGACGCTGTTAACTACATCCTCTCGAAGAAAGCTGCCTAGTCTGCCCCCAGTTCTGACTCTATACCCCCGGGCTAACACCGGACGATGGCTACCACAGATCCCGCCACTGCTTACAGACCAACCCGCCGCGTTGTGATTACGGGCCTGGGTGCGGTCACCCCTATCGGCAACTCTCCTGCCGAGTTTTGGCAGAGCTTGCTGGCAGGGCGCTCCGGCATTGGGCCGATTACCCATTTCGATGCCTCCCGCCACGACTGCCGTATTGCCGGAGAGGTGAAGGGATTTGATCCCCTCGACTATTTGGATCGCAAGGATGTCAAGCGCACCGACCGCTTTGTGCATCTGGCGATGGCGGCCACCCGGCAAGCCTTGGAGGACGCCGACTTTCACATCACCGATCTCAACGCCGAGCAAGTGGGGGTGATCTTGGGCACCGGCATCGGCGGCATCCGCGTCTTGGAAGAGCAGCAGACCATCTATCTGCAGAAAGGGCCGGATCGCTGTAGCCCCTTCATGGTGCCCATGATGATCGCCAATATGGCTGCGGGTCACCTGGCCATTCATTTTGGCGCCAAAGGCCCCAATTCCTGCACAGTTACGGCCTGTGCCTCTGGCTCCAACGCCATTGGCGATGCCTTTCGGCTCATCCAGAGGGGAGAGGTGCAAGTGGCGATCACCGGTGGCACGGAAGCGGCGGTTACCCCTTTGTCCATGGCGGGGTTCAGTGCCATGAAGGCCCTTTCCACCCGCAACGACGCCCCGGAGCAAGCCTGTAGGCCCTTCGATCGGGATCGGGACGGCTTTGTCATGGGGGAAGGAGCCGGGATCCTGCTGCTGGAGGAGTTGGAGCACGCCCGCGCCCGCGGGGCCAAGATCTATGCGGAGATAGTCGGCTATGGCCTCACCTGCGATGCCCACCACATGACCAACCCTGCCCCCGGCGGCGAGGGAGCGGCCCGGGCGATGCGGCTGGCCCTCAAGGATGCCGGGCTTCAGCCTGGGGATGTGCAACACATCAATGCCCATGCCACCAGCACCCCTCTAGGGGATATCGCCGAGGTCCAGGCCATCAAGTCGGTCTTTGGCGAGCATGCCCCCCGTTTGGCCATCAGCGCCACCAAGTCCATGACCGGCCACCTGTTGGGGGGAGCGGGCGGCATTGCCACGGTGGCCACAGCTTTGGCCATCCACCACGGCTGGGTTCCTCCCACTCTCAACTTGGACAACCCCGATCCCGAGTGCGAAGGGCTGGATTTTGTCCCCCACAAGGGGCGGCAGATGGCCGTTGAGGCCGCTTTGGTGAATGCCTTTGGGTTTGGTGGGCACAACGTCACGCTGGCCTTGCGCCGCTACTCTCCCGCTTGAAGGGCTTGGCCTATGTCTTCTCCCGAAAGTTCGTCGCCCTCAGTTCGCCAACAGGCCTTGGCCGCTTTGACAGCGGAGCTGGCGCAGCAAGGCCACCCGCCCGAATATGCCCAGCACATGGCAGCGGCGGTTATTTTTCAAGCGGACTTGGATCTGTGTGCAGCTCAATTGGCGCGGGTGCTCAGTTGGCTGAAGCAAAACCATCCTCAGCTCTATCCAGAGGCGGTGCAATTGGTGGACGCCACCCGCGAAGAGTTCGAGCGTCGCGTTCAAAATGGATAGACAAGCCATCTGCTGTGATCTGAAGCAGGGATCCGGCAGTTGGGTTGCGGTCGTTAGCAGAGGGTGATGTCCCCCCTATGGGACTGCAAGGGGTGATCTTGAGCTGGAGTGGAGTGGTGGCCGATGACGAGAGCCTGCACCTACAGGCCATCAACCAACTGCTGGTGGAAGAGAACCTGCGCCCCTGGAACCTGTGCTGGCCCAAGTCGGGATCCCCTGGGCAGTGGGAGCTTTACCGGCTGCAATACCTGGGCCGACCGGATCGAGAGCGCCTGCCGGCTCTGTGGGGGGATCAAGGGCGGGTGCTCAGCCCCAAACAACTGGAAGAGCTGCTGAAACGCAAGGCCCTATACTACCGACAGGCTTTGCAGGGGCAGAGGGAATTGCCTCTCATTCCCGGTTTGGCGGAAACTTTGGAGACGCTGGAGCGGCTGCAACTGAAGGTCGGCCTGCTGTGCGGCCAATCGGCAGCCGAGGTGGCCGCTTTTCTAGAGCGCTTCCAGCCATGCTGCCCGGCCCTGACGCGGTTGACCGATGGGGGATCCTACCGAGTGACGGGGGATGATGCAGGCCCAATGCTTTCCCCAGGACACTTGCACCGCCTGCTTTTGCAGCGGATGGAATTGCCTGCCCAGGAGTGCTTGAGCATTGAGGCCACCTACCCCGGCATTCAGGCAGCCCGTTCGGCAGGGATCCCAGTCCTGGCGCTGGCTACCTTCTTTCCTCTGCACATGCTGCAGCGGCGGGCCAATTGGGCGGTGGACGGCTACCACCAGGTGGAATGGGAGCGCATCCGGAACTGGTTTGCCGGCGGGCAAGACCGTCCTTCGACCCCAGAAGCGGAGGCCGGTTCCTTCAAGGGATCCCAGGGAGGTCAGCCCCAGCCCTAGGGCAGGATCAGCATGCCATCCCCAAAGGAATAGAAGCGATACCCCTGGTCGACGGCCTCTCGGTAGAGATCCAGCAGCCTTTGCCGCCCGATCAGCGCAGCCACCAGCATCATCAGGCTGGAGCGGGGCAGATGAAAATTGGTGACCAGTCCTTGAATCACCCGCCAGGAGTAGCCGGGGTAGATGAAGAGATCGCTTTTCCCCTGCCAAGGCTGCAAGGTGCCAGAGGCTGCCGCGGTTTCCAAAGAGCGCACCACAGTCGTTCCCACCGCGATCACCCGCCCCCCTCGGGCTTGGGCTTTTTGGATGGCTGCCACCGTTTCTGCCGGCACCTTGAGCCACTCGCTGTGGAGACGATGCGCGGTTACCCGCTCCGCTTCCACCGGTCGGAAGGTACCCAGGCCGATGTTCAGGGTGATGTAGGCCGTTTGGATCCCTTTTTGGGCCAGCCGCTCCAGCAGCTCCTGGGTAAAATGCAGCCCTGCCGTGGGAGCAGCCACCGAGCCGGGGTGTTTGGCCCAGAGGGTTTGGTAGTCTTCAGGGCGAACTTGTCCTGAGCCCGGGGATCCGGAAGCCTTGATGTAGGGAGGAAGCGGGATCCGGCCCACCTGCTCTAGGATTTCCTCAAAAGGCTGTGCCCCCTCCCACTCAAACTGCACCACTCGCCCACCGGTCTCCGGATCCAAATCCAGGACAGTGGCTCTCAGCCCAGAGGGGGATCCCTCCTTGCTCCAAAAACCAATCCGATCCCCCACCTTCACCCGTTTGCCCGGCCTGACCAAAACCCGCCAGTTCCACGCCTGATCCGGCAGAGGTTGGGCGGCGGCAGGGATCCCTTCCAGGCAAGGCTCCAGCAGCAACACTTCGACCCGCGCCCCAGAGGGTTCCTTAGCCCCGAACAGGCGGGCCGGGATCACCTTGGTATCGTTGAGAACCAGCAGATCCCCTTCCTGCAGGTAGTCAGGCAGATGGCAGAAGCGGCGATGCTCGTGCCTATCCGGGTACACCACCAGCATCCGCGCCTGATCCCTGGGCTCCACCGGCGTTTGCGCAATCCGATCTGGAGGGAGGGTGTAGTCGTAGGAAGCTGTGAGCAGATCGGGATTGGACTCCCTATCGCCCAAAGGCTCAGCCTCACCGGGGGGAGCGGCAGCAGGCGAAAAAGAGTCAGGCATGGAGATGAATCAAGATGGGGTTCTACGTGGATCCAGCATAGCCAACCGGATCCCGCCAACCCTCTCCCTTTTGAGGGAAGCAGCTAAACCTTGGCCACCACCACCTGCTGCGGCTGATCCTGATACTTGCCGGCGCGGTCGGCGTAGGTCACTTGGCAGGGATCCCCTTCCAGAAACAGAAGCTGTACCACCCCTTCGTTAGCGTACACACGGCAGTCGGCGCTGGAGGCGTTGGAAAACTCCAGAGTGAGATAGCCCCGCCATCCCGCTTCAGCCGGCGTCAGGTTGGCAATCAGACCCACCCTGGCATAGGAAGATTTGCCAATGCAGATCACGGTAATGTTATCCGGGACTTGCAGCCGTTCCAAGGACACCCCCAACCCATAGGAATGGGCCGGGATGATAAAGTAATCCCCCATCTCGTCGTGGTGCAGCTCCACCGCTTCCAGATTCTTGGGGTTAAACCGCTTGGGATCCACCACCGTGCCGGGCACATGGCGAAAGATCTTGAACTCCACCGGCGACAGGCGGATGTCGTAGCCGTAGGAAGACAGCCCGTAACTCAAAACGGGCCGAGATTCAACAGCGCGCACCAGCTCAGGGCAGAACGGCTCGATCATCCCTCGCCGCGCTTGCTCACAGATCCAGCGGTCGTTTTTTAACATGGATGCAGCCGGTTCCCTAGGGAGTGGGGGGAAAAGCAACAGTTACCATATGTACTGTTTCTGTCAGCTTCTGTCAGCAGTGCGGAGCAACATAGGGTGCCGTAGGCATAGCACTTGTGCCGTTGAATTGAGGGGGATCCAGAGAACAGGCAACATTCCCATCGGCAGTGCGGAGCCCTGGGCCTGGGATGCCACGTAGGCGCAACTGCGTGATCAAGTCGGCCCGCTCCAGAAACGAATCTGGCATCTCCGGCCCGGTGATCACCATGTCCATGGAGATGGGGCGTTGGTCGATTAAGCTCAGCACTTCCGCTTCTGGGATCAGGCCCAACTTCACAGCCAAGCTCAGCTCATCCAACACCACCAAGTCATAGCGGCCACTCCTGACAGCCTCCTGGGTAAATTGCCACAGCTCATCCAATGCCACCCGCTCCTCAGGCTCTAGGTGAGGTGTATCGATGCAGCGGTGCAGGCGACAACGAACCCACTCCAAGGATCTGCCCAGGGAGAGACGATTTTCGGGCCCCTGATTGATCCCACCCTTGAGAAATTGCACGATCAGCACCCGCGTTCCCTGGCCTGCCAAGCGCATCGCCTGAGCCATGACGGGCGTAAACATGCCCCGGCTGGGGTGGGTGTAAAGCTGCAGGGATCCCTGGGGAACCAACTGGGCGGAGAGGGCTCCATCCCGCTGAAGGAAGCGGTCGCCGGCAGCAGAGCTGGCTTGAGCAGTAGGCTGTTTGACGCGGGCCACAGGAAAGGCATCCTTGGGGGAGGGCATAGGATTTGGGGAGGCAGTGCAAACCACGTTCTAATCTCACGAGCAGGCTAGTGGACACGGCCCTAGGTTATAGGGCCTACAAGTGGTGGAGAGCGTCGGCTATGGATTCCATGAAACACCACCTGTGCGTATCCGTCAACGAGTCGGTTCTGCTTCCGGCCAGCATACAAATCATCCTAAATAGAGTGATAGAAAATACAATCCTTGCCCATCCTAGCTTTTCGGCACGAGAGGCAATACCTGAAAAGAAAAGCTTTGACAGAGGATCTTAATAAAATTTCAGGCCCAGCACAAAAGCTTGTGTGCAGGGCTACCTTACTTGAGTATAGAGGTGCTCTATAAAAATTCGAGGAAAAGATAATTTCTTCCAAATAAGGTTGACTCTCACAAACGGGAATGCCAGCACCGGCAGCCTATCCACCGAGAGCAGCGAGACTTAGCCCACCCCAGAAGCCTTGCCCGACAGGAGCTCCACTCTGTCGGGAGTTGGATAGATCCACACATTGCCGAACATTCGCAGTGGAAAGAATTGCGACCACAACTCCAAATACTTAATTTCCAGACTCGAAATTAACAAAATGCAAATTCGTCAATTATCTTCGTCAAAAAATGATTTATTGACAATATTTTTGAGAATCGCATCCGATTCAGCGAGAAACACAAGGGATTGTGTACATTTTAGATTCTGAGGCCGTTTTCTTCGAGAGATTGACTCTTTAATTATTTTTCTTACCGATCTCGGAGCCGATATTTCCATTTAATTTAACCTCTATTTCTACTCTGAGAAATGAGCATTGGGCATTCAGTTTGGATCCCATTTAAGATTGACCTGCACAAGCTCCGGAGCTTTGGGTGCCGAGATTGCCGGGATCCAGAGCCGAGTCCTTTCCTTCTTGAGAAGTCTTCTCCTAGCAAGGTAGATCCAATCCTGGAGAATACCTGATCCCTCATCCAAGCAGCCGGGAAGTCCAGGGATCCCACCCTCGATCCCTGGATCAAAAAGACACTTCCTGCCAGTACGAAAGGCTGCCTTTGTTCTCTGCTACCGACTTGGACTTGGGAAAAATCCCAAGCCATTGTGAACTCGGGGTGTGCGCCGCCGGGAGGGACTGGGATCCGTCTCACTGTTGGGTGGGCTGGCTTCTGGGTGTCGGTGTTCCAAATTGACGGCTTCTCCCCCCAGCACCAAGGTGGAAGCATTGCCCCCATCCAAGTTCAAGGCATGGCGACAGCCCAATTGCTGCATCAACTGCGCCATCTCCAGCAGGGTAAGCCCTTGGTTTTCCTGGGCATTGCCGGCGGTCACCAGCAGCAAATGTCCGCTGTCCAGTTGGCCGATGGCACTGCGGGCGGCTCGCTGCCTGCGAAAGAGAGGCTGAAATCCCTCCAATCGGGCATCCAAAACCACCTGCCCATCTAAGAGCAAGAGCGGCCCTGCGCCCAAGAGGTGAGGATAGGCTTCCAGCTCAGGCGGATCCAAGCGCAGATAAAAGCTGAGGCGATCCCCAGGAACCAGCTTGCGGGCTTCTAGGGCACCTTCTAGCCCCCGCCCTGCCAATACATACCCCTCACTGGGAATCTGTACCGTTAAACTGCCGGCCAGGCCAGCCATCAGAATCTCTTGCACCCGATCCTCCCGCACCATCACGAGCATTTCGTCGTCCGTTTGGGTGGTGTAGGTGGATCCCCAGTCGGGGGTGAACTGGGAGATGCCGGGCAGGATATAGCCTGTATTGATGCCCACCACTGGGATTTGATCCCCAATGGCATTGCGCAGCTCTGCTTGCATCCGCAAACGGGCAAAGCGCACGGATCCCCCTTCTTGCCCTGCCGTCCCATCCGACCAGGCGATGACCCCACGACCCAAAATGGGGCTGGAGATCCAACGGCCATCCCGACGAATTGCCCCCAGCGGCTGACGGGTGTTGCGGTTGAAAAACCCACCGTTAATGGCGGCTACTGCTCCCTGTTCGGGGCCAAAGGAAGACAGCTCCCCCAGACCCACCAGCCCCGCAGGTGCAGCCCAGATAGGCCGCAGTTGGCCCGCTGCGAGAGAAATGACCACGATAGAAACGGGGATCCGATTGTCTCCAACCCAAACCTCCTTCTGGTACAAAGGGATCCCTTGCACCACCCGCACCGGCTGCACACCGAGGGTCACCTGAGCTTGAGCAGCCACGCTGGGCAAAAAGAGAGCAGCAGTGCAGGCTAACCCCCAGCCCATGACCCAGGCGCTCAGCTTGGTTTTGGACATGTCTTCACGTCTTTAGGGCTTCACCATTGTCATTGGGAGATGATTATCCCCCTGCGGCAAAGGTTCCCATCACAATGAGCGACAACAGGATCCCTGGAAAGAGCAGCGTCACCAAGATCAGCAGTTCGGAAAGGGTCATCGGGGAATGCCACCTACTGGAGATTTAACCAACACAACAGCTCCGGCTTCCACCCTAGCGATCCCAGAAGGGTGCTCCAGGCTCCCTTTGGGATCCCTTAACACTCGATCACCGGTTTTTGCGGCTGCCCGTGCATGCCATCTCTCGCTCTGCCGACAGTATCCTGGCAAGGGGAAAGCCTCATCCAACGGTTCCTATGGGCATCCAAGGCAAACGCATTGCCGTCGAACCCGGCCATCTTCGCCCCTGGCTCAAAGAGGCTGTTTTGGCGGGGGGCGGCGAAATTGTGCCCCTGGCAGAAGCAGAAGCCTTGGTCTGGGCCGATGCCTTTGATGTGCCTGGCCTGAAGCGTTGTCTGGCGGAAGGGAAAGGGATCCGCTGGGTGCAGCTGCCCTGGGCAGGGGTGGAACCCTTTGTTCGGGCGGGAGTCTTGGATCCCGCTTATGTGTGGACTTGTGGCAAGGGGGTCTATGCCCAGCCAGTGGCGGAACATGCCTTGGCCTTGACCTTGGCCGGCTTGCGCGACTTGAAGATCCGCGCCTTGGCCCAAACGTGGCAGGAGGGCTCCGGTACCAGCCTCTGGGGTAGCCGTGTGGTCATTTTCGGGGCCGGGGGCATCGCCCAAGAGTTGATCAAGCTGTTGCAGCCTTTTCAATGCTCCATCGACGTGGTGCGTCGCAAGGCGGATCCCTTGCCGGGGGCCACGCGGGTGGTGACGCTCGCGGAACGGCAAACGGTGTTGGCAGAGGCAGACGTGGTGATCTTGGCCTTGGCTCTCACGCCGGAAACCGAGGGGATCATCGCCCAAGCTGAGTTGGAGCAGATGGGATCCCAGTGCTGGCTGGTGAATGTGGCGCGAGGCAAGCACATCGTGACCTCCGACTTGGTGGCCGCCCTGCAGCAGGGGGTCATTCGCGGGGCCGCCTTGGATGTCACGGATCCCGAGCCCCTACCGGATGGGCATCCCCTCTGGAGCTTGCCCAACTGCCTGATTACCCCCCACACTGCTCTTACCGATGCCATGATTGTCCCAGCCCTCTCTAAGCGGGTGCGAGAAAATGTGCGGCGCTTCCGGGCCGGGGATCCCTTGCTGGGGGTGGTGGATCCGGTTTTGGGGTATTGAGTCCTCTAGCCCCCCTCCCTTGGGGAGCCTGGGATCAGAAACATTTGGCGCCAAACCCTACTGCGAAGCCATCTCCCGCACGCGGGCAGCAATGGCCTCTGCCATCTCCTGAGTGCCGACAGGATCCCCTGTGGCCAGGTCATAGGTGACCTGCTTGCCCTCGGCGATCACCGCCTGCACCGCCGCCTCCACCCTTGCGGCAGCCTCCCGCTCTCCTAGGTAGCGCAGCATCATCGCCCCGGAGAGGATCAGAGCGCAGGGGTTGACTTTGTTTTGGCCGGCATATTTGGGAGCAGAGCCGTGAATGGCCTCAAAAACCGCAATGCCGTCGCCGATGTTGGCCCCCGGCGCCACCCCCAGCCCGCCGATCATCCCCGCGCACAAGTCGGAAATGATGTCCCCATAGAGGTTGGTGAGCACCAGCACATCGTAGAGCTGCGGCTTTTGCATCAGTTGCATGCACATGTTGTCCACGATGCGATCTTCAAACTCGATGTCGGGATACTCCTGGGCCACCTCCCGCGCCACCTGCAGAAACAAGCCATCGGTGAATTTCATGATGTTGGCTTTGTGCACTGCCGTCACCTTCTTGCGGCCATTCTGGCGGGCGTACTCAAAGGCAAATTTGACAATGCGGCGGCTGCCGAAGTCCGAAATGGGCTTGATGCCGATGGCGGATCCCTCGCGGATGGGTTTGCCGGAAAGGCGCATCATTTCCTCCCGCGCCTGGATGGCTTCCGGCGTGCCCCGTTCAAACTCGATCCCGGCATAGAGATCTTCGGTATTTTCCCGCACCACCACTAGGTCGATGTCTTGAAAAGGGCTTTTGACACCGAGCATAGATTTGGCCGGGCGCAGGTTGGCGAAAAGATCCAGCTCCTTGCGAATGGCCACGTTGACCGAACGAAAGCCAGTACCTACGGGAGTGCCAATCGGCCCTTTGATCGCCACTTTGGTTTCCCGAATGGACTCCAACACCTGGGGTGGCAAGGGGGTGCCGTATTTTTCAATCACCTCCACCCCTGCCTCTACCGGGATCCATTCCAACCCAACCCCGGTAGCCTCCAAGACCGTGGTCATCGCCTTGGCCACTTCCGGGCCAATGCCATCCCCAGGGATCAAAGTCACACGATAGGCCACAGATGCTTCTCCTCGCAGTGTTAACGACAGCGCAAAAACTCCGCCTTGCCAGCGTGAGAGGATCCCCTACAAACGGGTCAGACAACCGGGGATCCGTTGAGCTTAAACGACTATAGAACAGGTTGAGACCGAAAATGCTGCGTCTGCTACCTCAGAAAAGGGGGGGCTAGCCGCAAGATCGGGGACTCGGCGGCAGAGGGACTCGCAGCTCTACAACTGTGCCACTGCCAAAGCGGCGATTACGCCAAGCAATGCTTGCCCCGATCAACTCGGCTCGGTAGCGCATGTTGAGCAACCCGTGGCCATGGCCGGGCGGCTGGGCGGGATCCGCCCCGCTCTTGGACTCCGGCATACCACAGCCATCGTCGATGATCTTCAGCTCCAAGTGGGTGTAGGGAGCCTGAGGGTTGGTAGAGGAACCCGCGTCCTGTTGCGCCTTGGGCTGAATGATGAGATCGATGCGCCGTGCCCCTGCGTGTTTGACGATGTTGTTCAGAGCCTCCTGCACGATGCGGAAAATGTTGCTCTGGCAGGTGGGGCTGAGACGGGAGAGCAGGCCATCGGCTTGGTTGTCGAAACGGGTGAGGAGAGGATGGGGGGAACGTTGGGCGGCCCGTTCCAGGAGACTGCGCAGAGCCGGGCCAAGGTTAAAGGCCCGCATGGCCGTCGGCTGCAAATCTTCCACGATCCCGCGCAATTCGGCCATGGTCTCTCGCAGTTGGGCGCTCATGGCCCGCAACTGAGCCTGTCCGGCTGGGCCAATGGTCGGATCGCCGGATAGCTCTTGGATCTGGCGAGACAAAGCTCCCAGATCTGCCAAGGTTTGGTCGTGCAAATCGGCGGCCAACCGACGACTTTCCGCCTCTCGCCCCTCGGTTAGGCCCCGCAAAGCTGCTGCCGTCGCCTCCTGACGGCGAACCTGCTCGTAGAAAGAGGCCCGCTGCAAGGCTACTGCCGCAATGTCCGCCAGCGCGTTCACCAAGTCCGTATCTCTGGGGGAAAATCCGGCGGCTTCTGAGGCGATATCGGCGGTTTTGCTTCCCCGAACTGCCGGCTCAAACGGCGGCATGAAGGCGCAAAGCACCCCGGCCACCTGGCGAGCATCGGTGACTATCGGCACACCCAACAGGGAGCGGATGCCCTTTTGCAGCAGATGGCGGCGGGCGTGGGCAGACAATGGGAAGGTGTTGACATCTGGAATCAGCAGCGTGTTCAGGTGGCTGTAGCAATTGACCCAGAGGAGCTGGCTTAGCTCAGGGGGCAGCGTCTGTCCCCTTTGGGAAGGGATCCCCGGCTGACGGCAATACTCTTGGATGATGGCCAGAGGTTCTGCAGGAGCGCCGGCCAAGGGTTGCTGAGCCAAAGGACTCCGTCCCGCCTCTGGTGGGGCTGTTGCTCTGCCTACGGCAGGGGAAGGGGAACCGCAAGGCTGTCGCGACGAGGCTGCGAACGGCTCATGGCCACTGCAGGGCGCCACAAAACTGCACCGCTCAACCTGCAAAGCCTCTGCCATGCCCTCGAGGGCAATCTGCACCACCTCCTGGGGATTGTAGGTGCCGCTGAGGCGCTGGGCAATCTGGCGCAAAAGGCTTTCCCGCTGGGCAGAGCTACGGGTTTGCTCGTAAAGCCGCGCTTGCTTGAGGGCGATCCCCGCCTGCTCGGCCACGGCTTCTGCCAACTCCAGATCCTCCGGCTGCCAAGGACGAGGGGTCAGGGAATCGCTGCCAGGGTAGCGGATTAGGGCAATGCCCCCCAACAGTTCTTGGGGCCTGTCCGGATGCTCAGAAGCAAATAGGGGCACCAACAACAGCCCACTCCCCTGGCTCTGAGGCTTTAGATCGGCCCAGGACTGAGCCGTCTGCGGCTCCGGCACCACCACAGGCCCCCTCAAGGTGGCGAGCAAACTGGCCCCCAAGCGCAACTTGGCTCGAATCGTCTCCGGCAAGTCCGGCGGGATCCCAGGCTCAACCCAGGGGCAATCTGGGGATCCCACCAACGGCCCCCTTGTCGGCAACAGAGTGTCCAGCAACGACTCCGTCCCGCCCACGCGAACGGTGGGGGAAAGCTGCGGCGCATAAAGGCCAACAGGGTGTAGCAGCTCCTGCTCCGGCTGCCAGAGGGCCAAGATACACACATCTGCCTGAAAAGCCGCCCCGATCTGCTGGGTGATCGCATGGAAGAGGGTGGTGGGCTCCAGGCTGGAGCGAATCGCCGCCGTGATCGAGTGCAACAGAGCCAGCCGTTCCGTCTGCTGATGGGCATGCTCGAACAGGCTGGAACGGGTGAGGGCAATGGCCAGTTGAGAGGCCACCGAGCGCAACAGCTCGATCTCCTCCGGCTGCCAAAGGTGGGGTGTGGTGACGTACACTCCCAACAACCCAATCATCTCCCCTGGCTCTGCAGCCAAACCGGGCCGTCCCCCATCCTTCCCGCCAACCTCCGAAAGCCCTACTCCTGCCGAGCCCACCGACTGCACCGGGATCAGCACCGCCGAGCAAGCCTGCAGCGCCTGGAGAGCGGCCAACCCCTCTGGGGTCAGGAGATCTCGATCCGGCAGCAGAGGCAAGGCTATTTGCACCACCTGCCCCGTCCGCAGGCGCTCGCACAGCGAGCCAAAGTCCTGGATCCGGTACACCTCTCCTAGGGAGGGGGTTAGCCCAGGGCTCAGGGCCTCATGGCTGACCCGAACCGTCTGCTGATCCGGGCTGAGACTGTAAAAACAGCAGCGGCTCAGCCCCTTCACCCCTTTCGAGAGAAAGGCCTGCTGCAGCTCCTTCAGGGCAGTGCTGACGATTTGATCCCACTGCAAAAAGCGGTGAACAGTGCTGGTGATGCGGTTGAGCAGCGCCTCCCGCACCGCCTGCCGTCGGCTGCGCTCCAGCAGCTTGGCATTGATGATGGCGCTGGCGATATAGGAACAGAGGAACTTCACCACTTCCAGAAAGCTGGCTTCCAGAGGTGTCCGGCTCAGCAGAGCCAAAGCCCCCAGCCGCTCCTCCCCTCGGTTAATCGGGTAGGCAACAAAGCCCCGCAAGCCATTGGCCTTCACCCACTCCGGGGCGGGCATCCAGGCTTCTTGGGCGGGATTGTTGCTCAAAAGCGGCAGCCCCTCCTGGGCCACCCGTCCTAAAGGGCTGTCGTCAGGATAGATCCGCTGAATTTGGTCGTGAGCAGGGCTGAGCAGGCCGGCATGGGCCACCGACTGAAAACATCCTTCCTGCGGGTCGAAAATCCAAAGGCGAGCTGAGGCCGCGCCCAGGCGATTTACCATCTGCTGTACCAAGGTCTGGGCCAGCTTGAGCACACACTGCTCCAGCTCCCCCATCTCTACAGAGTCCGAAGAGGATGGGGAAGATAACTGAGAAGAGAGCAGCACCAGTTCTTGGACAATTTGGTTTGCAGCCTGTAGCTGGCGTGACAGCATGGGATCCCGATTGCGGCAGCGGTGCGGAGCACTTTCAACAGAGGCAACCGAAGGCATGACAGCAAGAGATGGGCTTCCATCAACAAGAAACCAACTTCTGCACAGCCTCTAACCGCCCCAAAGCCCAGCCCCGCCGCTGGAGAAGGGCAAAAGATTCCAGCAAATCCGGCCCCTGCAGATCCCCTGTCAGGGCGGCCCGCAAACTCTTCATCAGCAGGCCCTTTTTCATGTTCTGGCCCTTGGCCACCTGATCCACCAGCGGTTTTAAGCTGTCCGCCGAAACCTGGGGCAGCTCGGCAGCAGCCAACGTGGTGGCCATTGCAGCCATAGCCTCTGCCACCCCAGGCAGGCGCAACTGTTCCAGAGCTGGCAACGTGTAGCTGAGGGGCTCCTGAAACAAAAAGCGGCTGAGCGGAGGAGCCTCTGCCAGGCGGTCGATACCATCGGCAATCAGGCGGGCCACATCTTCCAACCAGGTGGGATCCGGCACCTCGGAAAGGTCAAACCCTGCCGCCTGCCAAAAGGGGGTGAGCCGTTCTACCAGTTCTGGCGGAGAAAGCCGCTTGATGTACTGGCTGTTGATCCAGTTGAGCTTGTCCCAGTCAAAGCGGGCAGCCGCACGGTTAACCCGGTCAAAGTCGAACAGCGCAGCCGCCTTTTCCAAAGAGAAAAGCTCTTCCCCATCCGGGGGCGACCAACTGAGCAAAGCCAAATAGTTCTTGAGAGCTTCCGGCAAAAAGCCCAGTTGCTGGAACTCTGCTACCGAAGTTGCCCCATCCCGTTTGGAGAGCTTTTTCCCCTCCGGGTTCAGGATTAAAGGAGAATGCGCGAACTGGGGAGGTTCGTAGCCAAGAGCGCGGTAGAGCAAAATCTGCTTGGGGGTATTGCCGATGTGATCTTCGCCGCGAATCACATGGGTGATGCCCATGTCAATATCATCCACCACCACCGCCAAGTTGTAGAGAGGGTAGCCATCCGCTCGGGCAATGACCATATCCCCCCCCAAGTCCTGGGTGTTCCAGGTAATGGGGCCGCGAATGAGATCCACCCAAGACACTTCCAGGGGCTCCTCGATTTTGAAGCGGATCACCGGCTGCCGACCCTCGGCTTCGTAGGCCCGTCGCTGGGCTTCGGTGAGAAAGCGGTGGCGGTTGTCGTAGCGGGGGGCTTTGCCGGCGGCCTTCTGGGCAGCGCGCATCTCCTCCAGCTCCGCCTCGCTGACGTAGCAGCGGTAGGCCAACCCTCGATCCAGAAGCTGCTGTACCACCGCTTGATAGCGCTCGATGCGCTTGGATTGGTAGACCGGCCCTTCGTCCCAGTCTAGGCCCAACCAGGCCAGGCCCGCCAAAATGTTGCGGGTGTAGCGGGGCAAAGAGCGGTCGCGGTCGGTGTCCTCGATGCGCAAAATGAACCGGCCACCGTGGCGACGGGCATACAGCCAGTTGAACACTGCCGTTCGGGCGGTGCCGATGTGCAGATTTCCGGTTGGGCTGGGGGCAATGCGAACACAAACACTCACAGGTCTAAGGATCCCAAGCAGAGTATCCCGATCCTAGTCGGCGGCGAGATCCTTTGTCATGTTGGCGTTCTATTGGGTTGCAGGCGGTTGCCAATCGAGGCATTTCGAGTAGAATCCGCCTTAGCTGCCGGTCAAAAGGTAGGCTTCATGGGGATCCAAGTCAATGAGCAACGTTCAAACCCCGCTTTTTTCCGGTGTTGAGGAAAAGCTGTAGCGCAGGAGGAATCACAGCACATGCGTCTGACTTCGGCCATTCTTCTGGGTTGTCTATCCGCCGGGATCCCGATTGGATCCGCCTTGGCCCAAATTGCCTATCCTTCCTATCCGGTGGGAGATGCCCTGGATAGGATCCTGTTGGATACAGGCAGGAATGTGGATCCGGTCATTTTCCCTGAGGAGGTGGTGCGCTCCCAGGCCCGGCAGACCACCGCCTTCTTCACCACGCTGCTGAACCAACGCACCAACATCCCACCCCTGCGCTCGCTAGATTTGCCCAGTCCCTATCAGGCTTCGGTTCGTACCCAGGCCGGGTACTACCGCGTGACCCAGACAGAGCCCGTTTTGGATTTTGAAATCTTGCGCTAGGCAGGGCAGGTATTCGGGGCCTACTCCAGCACCGGTCTGCTGCTGTCAGAATCCTCCTCCTGTGGGGCGGGGAGTATGTCAAAATTCGGCAAGAACCCTTGAGTGGCCGCAATGATCCCACCGGATGGATCCTCCCTTTCCTCTGTCCCTGCTTGGCATAGCCTCACCCTTGCCGCCGCCATCCAGAAGTTGCAGACCGATCCCGATCGCGGCCTCACCACTCAGCAGGTAATCCAGAGGCAGCGGGAGTATGGCCCCAATGAGCTGATCACCTCCTCTGGCCGTAGCTCCTGGCAAGTCCTGCTGGATCAATTCCGCAACGTCATGCTGCTGATGCTGATCGCTGTAGCCGCGATCTCGGCCACTTTGGACTTGCAAGAAGGCGAGTTTCCCAAAGATGCCCTGGCCATTTTGTTGATCGTCGGCCTCAACGGCAGCCTGGGCTATTTGCAAGAAAGTCGGGCGGAAAAAGCGCTGGCAGCCCTGAAAAAACTGGCTTCCCCTACCGTGCGGGTGGAGCGGGATGGCCTGTGGCAAGAAGTTCCGGCCAGCCAACTGGTGCCGGGGGATCGCGTGTTGCTGGAGGCGGGGGTGCAGATCCCAGGCGATGGGCGCTTGGCCGAGGCCGTGAACTTGCAGGTGCGAGAGGCAGCTTTGACCGGAGAAGCCACCCCTGTAACCAAACAGGCAGACTGCGTCCTCCCGCCGGATATCGAGCTGGGGGAACGGCGCAACATGGCCTTCATGGGCACCGAAGTGATTCAGGGGCGAGGGATCCTCTTGGTTACTGCCACCGGCATGAACACGGAGCTGGGCAAGGTGGCGAAGCTGCTGCAAACGGTGGAAAACGAGCCCACTCCCCTGCAGCGGCGCATGAGCCAACTGGGCAATGTGCTGGTGTCGGGATCCCTGGCTTTGGTGGCCCTGGTGGTGGGGATAGGGCTGCTGCAAGCCGGGAGCATGGCCCCCTTTACCTCGCTTTTGGAAACTTCCTTGAGCATGGCCGTGGCCGTGGTACCAGAGGGGCTGCCTGCGGTGATCACTGTCACCCTGGCCATAGGCACCCAACGCATGGTGCGCCGCCACGCCCTGATCCGCCGCCTGCCGGCAGTAGAGACCCTGGGATCCGTGACCACCATCTGCTCCGACAAAACCGGCACCCTCACGGAAAACAAAATGGTGGTAACCGACATCATTACCCCCGACCGCCATTACCACGTCAGCGGCACCGGTTACATTCCCAAGGGATCCTTCTACTGCGGCGGCCAGCCCATAGATCCCGGGAGCGCCCCGGATCTGCAGGCCATCTTGCGGGCCGTGGTGTTCTGCAACGATGCCCTGTTGCAGGCCAGCCTCCAACCCGTTGCCGGTCGCAACCCTCGGTCTGCAGTTTCTTCCCCCCCTTCAACGCCCACCTGGTCCATCCTGGGGGATCCGACCGAAGCAGCCCTGCTGGTGGCAGCCGCCAAAGCCAACCTCCATAAAGGCTCCCTACAGGAGCGCTACCCACGGGTGCAGGAGCTTCCCTTCAGCTCAGAACGCAAGCGCATGAGCGTGGTGATCCAGGAAAACGGCGGCTATTGCGTCTACATCAAGGGATCCCCAGAGCTGGTGCTAGAGCGGTGTGATCGCATCCAGAAAGGGGGCACTTGGCAGGAGCTGTCGGAAACCGATCGCCAAGCCATCCTCGGCACCAATAACCGCCTGGCCGCCCAAGGTATCCGGGTTCTGGGGGTAGCCACCCAGAGGCTAGAGCGGATCCCGGACAACGGGGAAGAGGTGGAGCACAACCTGGTTTGGCTGGGCTTGGTGGGGATGCACGATGCTCCGCGACCAGAGGCGCGAGAGGCCGTGGCCCGCTGCCGAGAAGCCGGGATCCGCACGTTGATGATTACCGGCGACCACCAACTGACAGCTGTTGCCATTGCCCGCCAGCTGGGCATTCTCGAGTCGGAGGATCAGGCGATTGACGGGCGTACCCTCTCCCGCTTGAGTTTCGAGGAGCTGCTGCAAACGGTACAAACCGTCAGGGTCTATGCCCGCGTCGCCCCCGAACACAAGCTGCGCATTGTCCAGGCCTTGCAAAAGCAAAACGAGTTCGTGGCCATGACCGGGGATGGGGTCAACGACGCCCCTGCCCTGCGCCAAGCGGATATTGGCATCGCCATGGGCATCACGGGCACCGATGTGAGCAAAGAGGCCAGCGATATGGTGCTGCTGGACGACAACTTCGCCACCATCGTGGCAGCCATTGAAGAAGGGCGAGTGGTCTACAGCAACATCCGCCGCTTTGTGAAGTACATTTTGGGCAGCAACATCGGTGAGGTGCTGACAGTGGCTGCTGCCCCCATCCTGGGCTTGGGGGATGTGCCGCTGACACCCCTACAGATCTTGTGGATGAACTTGGTGACCGATGGCCTGCCCGCTCTGGCCTTGGCTTTGGAACCGGCGGAGCCAGGGGTGATGCAGCGCCCCCCCTTCAACCCCAAAGAGAGCATCTTCGCCCAGGGGCTGGGAGCCTACATGGTGCGCATCGGCGTGGTTTTTGCCATCTCCACAATCCTCATGATGGCCATTGTGGAAGCCTACATCCCCCACTGGCGCACAATGGTCTTCACCACCCTGTGTATCGCCCAGATGGGCCATGCGCTGGCCGTGCGCTCCAACGAGAAGCTCACCATCGAGACCAACCCTTTTTCCAACCCCTACCTGCTGGGCGCGGTCCTGACCACTCTGCTCTTGCAATTGGCTCTGCTCTATGTGCCTTTCTTGCGCAGCTTCTTTGGCACAGAGGAGCTAACCCGCACTGAACTTTTGATCTGCTTGGGCTTTAGCACCGTGGTTATGGTCTGGGTGGAGTTGGAAAAACTCTATTGCCGCTGGCGCAAGGGATCCCGCTGAATCTTCACAATTATTTTTCACAATAAAGCATCTTCACAATAAAGAGTCTCTCTCCCTACTGCACCCAGAAACAAAGCTTTGAGCCAAGACTCATTTCCCCAAAAAGCCACTCTTGAGGAATCCTGCCCATTGCATAGAGGCCATTTCCGCAAGTTAGCTGAGCTTCCCCTTTTGACCTCCAAGATAAGCTGGAAAGACTTGCTGGGATACTGTGGAAAGGGGGCAGGAATCTCTGGGTTCTATGCACAGAGAGCTATGGGCGGTAGGGAAAACGGTGGGCCTGGTGGATCCCTCTGGCCTTGCCTTTTGGCTGCTGGGATCCCTCTTCTTGGCTCTCCTGCTGCTTGGCGTCAGCCTGGGGGAAAGTCAGCCGCTTTCTGTCTTCAGAGGGATCCTGGGATCCCTTTCTCGAAGATTTCCCTTCCAACCTCCTAGAGGCACCCCCAGCCCAGAGGCTCGTTTTCGGGCAGCCTTGGAAGCCAGCTTGGATGCTATTTACCTGCTGGAGGCGGTGCGGGATCCCGCTACCCGCGAGATCATCGACTTTGTCTTTGTGGATGTCAACGCCAAGGGGGAAGAGCTCATTTCCCTCCAGCGCCGGCAGATCATCGGCCAGCGGCTGTGCGAGCTGCTGCCCATCAACCGCTGGGGGGGCTTTTTTGAGAAATACAAGCGAGTGGTGGAAACCGGCATTCCTCTGGAAGAGGAGTTCCCCATTTCGGGGCAGCCGGGCTTGAAGGCCAGCTGGATCCATCACCAAGTGGTGCCGGTGGGAGACGGGATCCTCATCACCAGCCGCGACATCAGCGAGCGGGTCAAGATGGAGCGGGCTCTACAGGAAAGCGAGTCTCGCTACCGCGCCCTCTACGAGGCCATTCCCGACTTGATTTTTGAGCTCAGCGCCGAGGGAGTCATTCTTCATTGCAAGCCTTCCCCTTACGTTCCCACCCGACATCCGCCTGAGTTTTACGTGGGTTGCCGCGCCCAAGACGTGTTTACTGGCTCGCTAAAAGAGCAGTATCCATCTCTGGCGGAGGGGGCCTTGGTCAGCCAGACGCCGCAGTACCTAGAGTACGAAGTTGAGATTGAGCCGGGGATCCGCTGCTATCGGAGAGCCTGCGTTGTCGCTCACGGGAGAGACAAAGTTTACATCCTGGTGCGAGATATCACCGAGCGGAAACAGGCGGAGTTGGCCCTTAGAGAAATGGAAGCCACCCAGCGGGCCATTCTCCAAGCCATCCCCGACCTCATCCTTCGCCTGAATAGCCAGGGCATCTGCCTGAGCTTTATTTCCGGAGGCGATATCCATCTCTACACTCCAGCCGAGCAGCACTTGGGCCGATCCCCCCGGGAAATTCTGCCGCTGGAGCTGGCAGAGCAGCGGCTTTTCTATGTTCAGCAAGCTCTGGCCACCCAAACCCAACAGCGCTACGAGTACAGCATTGAAGTTCAAGGGGAGGTACGCTACGAAGAGGCCCGCATTGTCCCTCTCAACAGCCAGGAAGTCCTGGCAATCGTGCGGGATATTACAGAAGCCAAGCAGGCGGAGCTGGCCCTGAAGGCTGCTGGACAGCTGCAGCGAGCCATTCTAGAAGCCATTCCCGACTTGATCTTTCGCCTGGACAGCCAGGGCATCTGCTTGAGCTTTGTCTCGGGGGGCGAGGTTCTTCCCTATGGCTCGCCGGACACCTACGTGGGCCGATCCCTGCAGGAGCTTTTGCCACCGGAGTTGGCCGAGCGGCGGCTTTTCTTTATTCGGCAGGCCCTGAGCACCCAGACGCGGCAGCGCTACGACCAAAGCATCGAGATTGAAGGGGAGACCCGCCACGAAGAGGTGCGCATTGTGCCCCTCAACGCCCAAGAGGTGGTGGTGATCGTCCGCGATGTAACCGACAGGGTGCGATCCCAGCAGGCCGTCCAGGAAAGCGAGCAGAAGTTCCGGGCTCTGTTTGAGAATGCCGCTGTGGCCATCCTCATCCGTCATGCAGAGACGAGCGAGATCCTGGAGGCCAACTCCCAAGCCATTGCCGCCTACGGGTTTTCCAGCCTGGAGGAGCTGCGAGCCTTCGACACTTCCGAGCAGTCTCCCTATCGCCGGGCTTTGCAGGGGAGGGAGTTTGCTTTGCAGCCCCACTTGGAGCAGGCCCGCCAGCAGGGATCCGCCCGCTTTGAGTGGCAATGGCAGCGGCAGGATGGCCGAGTTGTCTGGGAAGACGTGTTTGTGCAGCCCCTTGTCTTGCGCGGGATCCCGTGTTGGGTGTTTACCGCGGTGGACATCACTGCCCGCAAGTCGGCAGAAGCGGAGCTGGAGCAGTTTTTCTCGGTGGCTCTGGATTTGCTTTGCATTGCCGATGCCCAAGGGTACTTTCGCCGTCTCAACCGCGCCTGGGAGACCACCCTGGGCTATTCCCTGCAGGAGCTCCAGAGCCGACCGTTTTTGGAGTGGGTTCATCCGGACGACCTCCCCGCCACGCAGGCGGCCATGCAGCAGCTTATCGAAGAGAAACAGCTGGATCACTTTGTCAACCGCTACCGCACCCAGGACGGCAGCTATCGTTTCATCGAGTGGCGAGCCTCTTTGGCCGGATCCCTGTTCTACGCCGCCGGACGGGATATCACCGTAGCCAAGCTGGCAGAAGAGCAGATGAAAGCAGCCAAGGAAGCTGCCGAAGCCGCCAGCCGGGCCAAGAGCGAGTTCCTGGCCACCATCAGCCACGAGATCCGCACCCCCATCAACGCCATTTTGGGGATGACCAGTCTACTCCTGGACACCTCCTTGGATCCGCAGCAGCAGGATTGGGTACAGACCATCCGCTATGGAGGCGAGGTGCTGCTGAACCTAATCAACGACATCCTCGATTTCTCTAAGATCGAGTCCCAAAAACTGGAACTGGAGGAAATACCCTTTTCCTTGCTGCAGTTGGTGGAAGAGCTGCTGGATTTGATGGCCGCCCAAGCCCAGAGCAAGGATCTGGAACTGGTGGCCTGGGTGGATCCCAACCTGCCGCCAACCTTGATAGGGGATCCCAACCGGCTGCGCCAAATCCTGGCCAATCTGCTCAGCAACGCCATCAAGTTCACCCCCCAGGGAGAGGTAGTGGTGACGGTCGAGGCAGGGGAGAGGGATCCTGAAAAGCAATGGGTCAACGTTCAGGTGCGGGATACAGGCATTGGCATTCCCCCCGAAAAATTGGATCGCCTCTTCAAGCCCTTCAGCCAGGTGGATAGCTCCATCAGCCGCCAGTTTGGGGGCACCGGCCTGGGCTTGGCCATCAGCCAGCGTCTCTGCCAGCTCATGGGGGGAGCAATCGGGGTGGAAAGTCAGCCGGGCCAGGGATCCACTTTTCGCTTTCGCATTCCCCTGAAGAGGCCAGACCAGGAGCTGTTGCCAACCGCCGCACCGGATCCGTGCTTGGCCGGCAAGCGGGTTTTGCTGGTGGAAGACAACGCCAGTCAACGGCAGTTGCTATCCCGACTGCTGAGCGCTTGGGGCATGGAGGTAACCTGTTGCGCCTTGGCGGCAGAAGCCCAGGCTGCAGCTAGAACCCATTCTTTTGACCTAGCCCTTCTGGATGCCACCCTGCCAGACCGGGATGGCTTGACCCTGGCGGCTGACCTGCAGACAGCGCAACCCCGCCTGTTGCCCATAGTGCTGACGGGGCGCAACTTCATCTCCACAGCAGACCCTCTCCCCACTTTGGCCAAGCCGGTCAAAGCCTCCCAACTGCGGAAGCTGCTGCTGGGGCTTGTGGGAGAAAAAGCTCCTTCCTCCTTATCTTCCTCTCCCGCCGCTCCTCCCTCCATTTGGGACGCGACCCTGGCCAGCCGCTACCCGCTTCAGATCCTGGTGGCAGAGGATAACCCGGTTAACCAGAAGGTGATTCGCCTCATGCTGGAGCGATTGGGCTACCGGCCCGACATAGTCGGCAACGGTCTGGAAGCCGTCCAAGCTCTGCGCCTGCGACCCTACGATCTGGTGTTGATGGATATGCAAATGCCGGAGCTGGATGGTCTTGCGGCCACCCGTCGCATCCGCGCTGAACTGCCTCCTGAGCGCCAGCCTCGCATGGTTGTCCTCACGGCCAATGTGTTTTCGGAAGGCCGTGCTGCTGCCCAAGCTGCTGGGGTAGATGGCTATCTAACCAAACCCTTGGAGCCAGCCGCCCTAGTCCGGGTTCTTCAGGGATCCCTTCCCCTTCCCATCCCGGCCAGCCAAGAAGAGGATCCGCCCCTCGACCCCGTTATCCTCGCCCAGATGCGGGCAGTCTTCAGCTCTCCAGAAGCCTGGCAGGAGATGATCCAAACCTACCGGCAGGACAGCGAAGCTCTATTGGGATCCCTGCGGCAGGCCCTAGAGCAGCGGGATCCCCAAGCCATTGCTCGGTTGGCCCACCGCCTCAAGGGCAGCAGCAGCACCCTGGGCGCCAAACGTCTGGCCGAGCTGTGTCAGCAGTTGGAAAAGCTGGTTCATGCCGAGCCAGCCAGTTCTGTAAAATGGGATACTATAGAGCAAGCCGTGCAGAAGCTAGAGGTGGCATATCGGCAAGTTATCCTCAGTCTCTGAGTGCAGAGCTTTTCTCCCTGATACATTTACGCTGAACACTGCTGAACATCACTGTTCAACTATGCAGCGATAGCATTCTGTTTGTTTCCAAACA
>NZ_JANSIN010000005.1:0-109851 GCF_047462115.1 Synechococcus sp. R50.1
TTGTACTTCATCAAAGCGCATTCCTCCCGGCAGTGACCCTACGGGTACAGTGCGGGGCTCCTGCGATTTCTAGCTGAAGAGCGATCTGCACGCCCGGTAAGAAGTCAGCAAGCTGCCCTGAGGGATCCCCTTATTCAGGATCCACTAGGGATCCCATGAACAACACGGTTTGGGCCGCTGGGTTGCCGCCGGATCCGGAGGCCACAATGGCAAACCAGAAGGGCCGATCTGCCACAAATTGAAAGGGCTCTTGCCGGTCGACAGCAGTCCGGGAGACGATCACCCCAGTAGCGGCTGCCGCCTCGGATCCCTCTTCGTTCACTTCAATTGCTGCTTTGTGCAGGACTCTGCTGATCCGCGCTGGCTCTGGGGTCATCTGGCTGAAGTCGGCTCGGTTGGAAAAGGCAACTCCCAGGCCCAACTGCTGCAGAACGGAAGTGAGATCCGTTTCATAAGCCAATTCAAATCTCGGGATCCGCACCGAACCTGCACGGGGGCGCAGGGATCCCGTCCATTCTTGCCAAGTTTCCGGGCTCAGCTCTGCCCGCAGCGATTCCAGCTTCACTCCCTTCTTGGGCAGCAGGATCAGCATTTCCAGTTCTCCTTCCCCGTAGGGCAGGCTCACCACCTGCAACTGCTCGGTTTCCAGGTAGTCGTAACGACCTGATTGAACCATCATGGGTACTCGGACGCGGCGGCCATCCAACCGAGTAAAGGGCTGAGTTTGGGTGCGCTCCGGATCGAAGGGCTGAGTCCACTCGCCTTTGAAGTAGATGGCATTGAGCAAAACCATCAAATCCTCGCGGCTGAGGCGATCCACAATGCGGTTGATCTTGCCCTGGGTGCGCTCGGCCACCCAGCCGTTGATCTGGTTCACCGTTTGCCGGGATCCCAAATTCACCCGATTCACCACCGCTTGGTAGTAGGTGGCCAAAGCCTGCAAAAACTGGGGCTGTAAGGTGAGGGTTTGATCCACCCAGAGGCCGTTGGCCATTTGCACCTGGACTGGCCCTCCTGCCGGGGATCCCTCCGCCAGCCAGCCCACCATTTGGGCATTGCTCCAGTTCAACTCATTGAGGGAAAGGTCCTGTGCCTCCAGCACCTCGGCCATTGCCGTTTGAGTCTCCCCAGAGGCGCCGTTGTAGAGCATGCTCAGGGCCAGGCGGATGCTCAAGGGGGAGAAAAAGAGGTTCTCTTGGGGCTGCTGACGGAGCAGGTGATCAAACAGTTTCAGCGCAAAGCGGCTTTGGGCTTGTTGGGCCACGGTCTTTTCCCCATACCCTTCCCCATAGGTCACCGTTGGCTCAAAGGGAATCCGCACCGGGGTTTCCTGTGAACGGGATCCCATCCCGTGAGTGGGCCAGAGGCCCAGGAGCCCCAGGCCAAGCAGAGCCAGAAGAGGGATCCGGCTCACCAAGGATCGATTAAACAGGTCTTTCATAGGGCTCTCCTGGCAGAGTCTATGGCTATGCTATCGGGTCGGTTGTGGACTTCCCTTGCCCAGGGACGCCATTTCCGCTGCGCTCAAGGTGGAAAGACGCAGGCAGCTTCCGGCAAGCAAGAATTGGCAAGGCTCTCCCAGGGGGGAACTTCCTGCGTCTGGCTGGTCAAGTCGCAGCAGCAGCGTCTGGCGCGATAGGATGAAGCCTGCACAGGAGAGTGCCACATGGTTCTGTTCACGATACACGTTCCAAAAGGGTGCAGAGTCGCCTTGGGCCTGGCTCTACTGCTCCTGGGATCCGGCTTGGGATGTACTGCTGCCACGGAGAGATCTCCCGCCTCACAAACTCAGGTAACCGAAGCCATCTCTCCATCCCCCCCAGCCATAGGGCAGCCCCAGCAACTGCCGGTTGAAGCCGAAGTCACCCTTGCCGGCCAACGCTTTGAGCTAGAGGTGGCCCGCACCCCTGAGCAACAGCGCTTGGGCCTGATGTTTCGCACCGATTTGCCGCCGGATCGGGGCATGTGGTTTCCCTTTGATCCGCCCCAGCCAGCTTCTTTTTGGATGTTCAACACCCTGATCAACCTGGACATCATTTTCCTCTACCAAGGCAAGGTGGTGTACATTGCCGCCGATGTGCCCGGTTGCCCCGCCCAACCCTGCCCCACCTATGGGCCGCCTCCTTCCCAGTTGGTGGACGGTGTGCTGGAGTTCCGCGGCGGGACGGCTGCTGCTTTGGGTTTGGCCGTTGGAGATCCGGTCGAGATCCGAGAGCTTCAGCCCGTAGCCCCTTGATTTCTACCTCCCCTCTCCCTGAGGGAGAGGGGCCGGGGGTGAGGGAAGACAGGCTCGCAGATGATCTTTTGAAGAATCTTTGCGATGATTTTTGAGAGTCGCCAACTGAGTCCATAAAAGAGGCGACCGCGAGCTCAGGATTGGTTTGGCTACTGCGAGCGAGCCTATGGATGTCGGCAGCGCGAGTCATTGGATAGGGGTGGGGGCCGTCGCCCTAGCCTCCATCCTTTGGGCTGAGATCGTGCGGGATGTGCGCCATTGGCTGGCCCACCGGTGGCCCTGGCTGATGCCCAAACACATCCTGCACCACCGCCTGTTCCGCCCCGACCTTAGCGTGGTGGATGCACAGCTGTACCGAGAATCCCAGTGGCACCACGACGTTCCCGAAGCGGCGACGATGATCCTGGCCGGGATCCCTTGGGTGGTGGTATTGGGCCAGGGATCCCTGCTGTACGGCCTGGCGGCAGCGGTGGGGGTGGTCTACTCGGCCAGTTTCTGGGTGGCTGGTATGCTGCGGGGTTGGGGGCTGGCCCTGCAGACGGATATCACCCACCAGCCGGGGCCTTTCCCCGTTCCTCCCAGCCAATGGCATGTCAACCGCGCTTACCACTGGCGGCACCACTTCGACGATACCAACGCCTATTTTTGCGGCACCCTGACTCTCGTAGATCGGCTCATGGGCACCAGTCTCTCCTTGAAAGGCAAGCGAGTAGCCGTCACCGGCGCCTCCGGCACCCTGGGCCGGGCCTTGCTCAAGCATTTTCACCAGCAAGGGGCCAAAGTCATCGCCCTCAGCTCCCATTCGGATTCGGTTCACATCGAAGTGGACGGCCAGATCCAGCCGGTGGAGACCGTTCGCTGGCAGGTGGGGCAAGAGGGATCCCTGGCTGAGCTGCTGGAGCGGGTGGATATCTTGGTGCTCAACCACGGCCTGAACGTCCACAGGCAACGGGATCCCGAGTCTGTCCGCCAGTCCTATGCCGTCAACACTTTCTCCAGTTGGCGCCTAATAGAGCTGTTCTTCCAGACGGTGCGCGGCAACCCTGAGATGGCCACCAAAGAGGTGTGGGTGAACACCTCAGAGGCTGAGGCTAGCCCTGCTTTCAGTCCCCTCTACGAGCTCTCCAAGCGGGCCCTAGGCGATCTGGTTACTCTGCGCCGCCTCGATGCTCCCTGCACAGTGCGCAAGCTCATCCTCGGCCCCTTCAAGAGCCAGCTCAATCCCATTGGGGTTATGTCGGGAGATTGGGTGGCCGCTCAGATCTTGGCCCAGGCCAAACGAGACTGCCGCAACATCATCGTCACCATCAACCCCCTGACCTACTTGCTTTTCCCGCTCAAAGAGCTGGCCGTGAGCACCTATTTCCGCCTGTTTAGCCGTCGGTCTCCCCAGCCAGGGATCCCTGCCCCCAACCCAGATCCTGCAGGTGGGGCCGAGTCCGGTGATTTGCCTTTGGTTTAGTTAAAAGGAACTAGATCCCAACCCGTTCCATAGCTCTATGGCATTGGGCGCAAAAGTGGAGTAAGACAAGAGCAGGTTCCTTGGCGTGCCAATGGGAACTTTTGGGGAGCGAGAGTGCCCTCCTTGGGTTTGCAGAAATACAGCAGTTCGATCCCTGATGAGCGTTGGGTGTGAGGAGTAGGAGTGAGCGTGAACATGGTGCGACAGTGGGTGAGCGCAGTACTCTGCGTGGTGGGTGGATCGTTGATGTCGGGGCTGTTGTCCGGCTGTGCCATCCCGATGCCTTCGGCATCTGCAGGGGTTTCTGAAGTGCAGGTGCGGTTGGTGCATGTGGCCCCCAATGCCCCTCGGATCGACTTGGAAGTGGGAGGGGTGAGAGCTGCTCGGGGCATAGCCTATGGCTCGGTGAGCGAGTACGTGCGCATACCGGCGGGCGAGTACGACATTGTTTTGTTTTCAACGCCTGAGAACCCTGGCCAGCCTGCGAGTTCTTTGGTTGCGGCCAGAACCGTAGCCAATCTCAGGGGCGGGGGAGTATTCTCGGTGGTTGCTGCCAACGAGCCGAATCGCATGACGGCCCTGGTGCTGGAAGACAACATCCATCCGCCCTTTGATCAAGCCCTGGTGCGGTTTGTCCACGCTGCCCCTGATGCGCCGGCCCTGCAATGGCAAGGGGAGCAAGGGCGGGTACTGCTGCCCCAGTTGGCGTTTGGACAAGTATCCACCTTTCAAGCTATGCGCCCCGGCTTTACCCAAATTCAAGTGGCCATAGCCCCTTCAGCCTCCGCGCCAGGTGTGCAGTCGGCTCCCAGCCGGAGCATTCCCCTGCAGCGGTTTGACCTGCAGCTGGAGGCGGGGAAAGTCTATACCCTCTACGTAGCGGGATTGTTGCGCAGCAATCCAGCCCTAAGCCTGGTGCTGGCAGAGGAAACTCGAGCTCGCAGGCTCCTATAGCCAAGGTGTTTCGGTCTCTCTTCTCCTTACACTGAGTTAAGGAATACCTCAGGGTGGGGGCAGATAGGGAATATGCTCTGTGGTGGAGCAGGCCAATGCCGTTGGCGTTCTCCGCTGCCAATATGATCTTACAAGGATCTCAGAATCCTAACATGCGGTGCGAAGCACTAGGGGATGCAGCCTGTGGATGCTTTGTTTCAAGTTGTGGTGCTGAATCAAACCCCAGATCCAGAACGGGTCATCTACCAGGCAATGCACCAGGATTACAGCCCTGATTTTGTCACCTCAGAAAGCCGGATCCCGGAAAAGTATGGAGAGGCCGTGGTGCGGCATTTGCTGGAGGGCAACCGTGGCCACTATGGGCCTCTAGAGCATCCTCAGATCACGTTTGGGGTAGGCTATTTTCCCCATGCTGTCATGCAACAGGCCCGTACTCATCGGGTGGGAATTTCTTTTGATGTTCAATCCTTCCGATATACAGGCCAGCAAATTGCCGATTTGGGCAAAAAGCTCTTGTTCGCGTCAGCGGTGCGGAGCACAACCGAGACTGCTGCTCCTGTTGGCGAGACCGGCTACGGTTGCGTCAGCGATCGCGTCAGCGGGCCGGAGGCCTATCGCGACAGCGGTGCGGAGCACATTGCGGAGCACAGTGGCGGGACAGAGTCCTCCTTGTCTTTGCAAGAGCTGGAAACTTTGTTTTACGTTCCTGCCAGCGTCAAAGAGGGCAAGGCCAAAACCCGCCAAGGCTTTAGGCCCATCTCCCCCGAAGCTTTGGATATCATTCTTGCGCAATATCGCAGCCAGGCCATTGCTTATTATCGCCTGGTAGAAGAGTGCGGATTGCCCTATGAAGATGCTCGCAACATCATTGGCTACGGGATCCGACAACACTTCGTGGTCTCTTTCAATTGCCGTAGTCTAATGCATTTTTTGGATTTACGAGCCAAAGAAGATGCTCAACGAGAAATTCAACATCTGTGTGAACTGATTTGGCCCCACTTTGAAGCGTGGTGTCCCCACGTGGCGGCCTGGTATCGTAAGCATCGCTGGGGAAAGGCTCGATTATCCCCCTAAACTTAGTTTAGATAGATATGCTCTGCTAACCCCTTCTGCGGCTAATCCTGTTTTTGATCTTTTGTTGGGTTACGGGTATGGATCCCAAAGCTTATGAGCAAATGGCAGGCTTGGAAGACCGGCATTGGTGGTTTTTGGGTCGCCGTCACATTCTGAGTCGGGTTATTGGATCCCTGTCGCTTCGCCCCTCTGCTTATATTTTGGAAGCTGGCTGTGGTAGCGGCGGCAACCTGGAGATGTTGTCCAGATTTGGCAAAGTTTGGGCTATGGAAAAGAGTGAAATTGCACTGCCGCTGGCCCAAGCTCGCGGTATTGGGATCGTGGCAGAGGGGGAGTTGCCAAACCGGATCCCCTTTGGTTCTCAACGATTTGATTTGATTGCTTTGCTGGATGTGCTGGAGCATCTGGAGAATGACAAAGAAGCTCTCCTAGCCCTCAGTCAAAGGTTAACCCCATCTGGCTACTTAGTTGTAACTGTTCCGGCTTATCCGTGGCTGTGGAGTTTACATGATGAGCTTAATCATCACAAGAGACGATATACCCGCGGGCAACTTTTGTCGTTGCTTAAAAGCTCAGGTCTAGAAGTTTATACCCTTGTTTTCTTCAACAGTTTTCTTTTCCCAATCATTTCAGGGATCCGCATAATGCAGAATAATGCAGAAAGTGCTTCGCCTGAGGGAAAGCCAAGATCTGAAAATGCCGCCGCTTTGGCTCAATCGACTGCTGACGGGTATTTTTGCTGCAGAAGCCTATCTGATACCTAAGTTTTCTCTGCCCTTTGGTGTATCTCTGCTGGCAGTAGCCGGCCCGGCAACGAAATCGTAGTATCCTGTCATCATTGCTGTTCTCAGACTGCACTTTGATCATTGCTTAAACTCTCATGTTTCGACATCCAATGTCTGCAATTCTGGTAGTTTCTACAACAGCCTTTTCCGACGGTACTTAACTCACTCAACAGGGATTTTTATCTCTTGCATGATGAGGATCCCAATTACTTAAAGAACTTATTTTGTGTCAGCAGCATGAAGTCCTTTGAAGCTGGGAAGGGCCGTCAATAGAATTATCTGGTGAGGGCTACCCATTCAAGTTTTGGTCAACACTGATCTTGTCCAATAGCCTCAGATGCACAATCTTTTCTGTAAGATTGTCAACAGTCTTGATGCCGAAGGAGATAACCCTTGGCCGAACGCGGCTATAAAACTCGTCTGGATCTACATCGTTTGTGGGTGCCCTTGGCCTGTTTTGGCGATGGCCTTTGTATTTGGTTGGCCTTTGGGGCGGGCTACTGGCTGCGCAGCTTGCGTCCTCATCAGCTCTTGCCTTGGGATGTCTACGCGGCCTTGGGATTGTTGACCGCCCTCAGTTATTGGGGCATTCAGGCGGGCTTAGGCGGATACGGTGAGTCGAAGCGCTTGTCTCGCTTTGAAGAATGGGCCAGTTTGCTGGTGGGGTTGGGATTGACGTTTGGTTTGGTGCTGGCAGGGGCCTTTTTCGTTCGCTCGGTCTCTTTGTCGCGGCTGGTGGTGGGCTACGCCGGCTTGTTGGCTCTGCTGAGTTTGACTTTGGTACGGGTGGGGTTGCGGCTGGGCATGGGCTGGTTGTGCTCTAGGGGCTACGGTCGGCGGCAGGTCATCTGGGTGGGATCCTGGTCGGTGTTGGCGGAAGTGTTGGAGCGATTGCAGCGATCCCCGCAGTTGGGCTTCCAGGTAGTCGCCTGGGCAGGCGTAGAGCAAGGCTCTTTTGAGGAAGATCCCCCATCTCAAAATGGGGATCCCCGGCCAGACTCATATCCAGTACTGAACACCGCCCGCCCTACCTCTGACGGGGTTAAGTCTGCCGCCAGGACTCCGCCAGGAACCCTCTCCCGCTTGTGCAGTCAGCCTGAACCTTCCTGGTCAGCTCTCGAGCGGCTGGATCTGGCCCATTTGATCGCCTATCTGCAAGCTCACCCAGAAGTGCAAGAGGTGTGGTTTGGGCAACCGGAGCTGGCAACTGCTCCTCTATTGCTCAGTTTGCAAGCGTTGTCGGTGCAGGTGCGCTTGGTGCCGGATATCTTGAGTTTTTTAACGGTAAACTTCAGCCTACAGTCTCTCGACGGGATCCCTCTGCTGACTCTGCGCCAGCCTCCCTTACGCTATGCCCACAACCGTTGCATCAAACGGGCCATCGACATTCTCGGCGCCTCTCTAGGGCTTGTGCTGCTGAGCCCCCTGTTGTTGGTGATTGCCCTGTTGGTAGCCTGCACTAGCCCTGGCCCCATCTTGTACTGGCAGGAGCGGGTGAGCTTGGATGGCCGCCGCTTTTGGATTGCCAAGTTTCGCACCATGCGGGTGGATGCCGAGGGATCCGACCGGCCCGGCTGGACGCGCCCTGGGGATCCACGGCGGACGGCGGTGGGGGCCTTTTTGCGCCGCGCCAACTTGGATGAGCTGCCCCAACTGTGGAACGTGTTGAAGGGAGAAATGAGCTTGGTGGGGCCTCGCCCAGAGCAGCCCTATTTTGTGGAGCAATTTAGCCAGGAGATCCCCAAGTATCCTGATCGGCATTTGGTGAAAAGCGGCCTGACTGGCTGGGCCCAGATCCACGGCCTACGGGGGGATACCAGCATTGCCCGCCGCACCCAGTATGATCTCTATTACGTGCAAAACTGGTCGCTGTGGCTGGATCTGCGCATCTTGGCCATCACCTTCTGGCAAGGGATCCGCGGACGGCTGGCCGGATACTAGGGGTTAGCGTATGCCATTCTCCCCCCAAGAGCTGCTCTACGAGGGCAAGGCCAAGCGCATCTACCGCACTGCCGATCCCAGGGTTTATCTTTGCCAATACAAAGACGACGCCACGGCCTTCAACGCCCAAAAGCGGGGATCCATCGCCGGCAAGGGAGAGGTGAATTGCACCGTCTCCAGCCATGTGTTTGCCTACCTGGCGCAGCAAGGGATCCCCAACCATTTCTTGGCCCAAACCGGCCCCACCGAGATGCAGGTGCGAGCCTTGCACATCCTGCCTTTGGAAGTGGTGGTGCGCAACCGCACAGCGGGTAGCCTCTGCCGACGGCTGGGCCTGGAGCAGGGCCTTCCCATCGAGCCGCCGCTGGTGGAGTTCTATTACAAAAACGATGCCTTGGGGGATCCCTTGGTGACCCCAGATCACATCCGCCTATTGCAGTTGGCCACGCCGGAGCAGGTGGAGCGCTTGGGATCCCTGGCTTTGGCCATCAACAACCATCTGCAGGCTTTCTGGCGAAGCTGCCGCCTAGAGTTGGTGGACTTTAAGCTGGAGTTTGGCCTGGACGAGAAGGGAGAGATCCTGCTAGCCGACGAGATTAGCCCCGATACCTGCCGTCTTTGGGATCGGGGGGGATCTGAGCCGCGGGTGCTGGATAAAGATCTCTTTCGCTTTGATCTGGGGGATCCGGTGGCTGGCTACCAGGAGGTGCTGCAGCGAGTGCTCCAGGCTACTCTCCCCTCTCCGTCTGGGAGAGGGGCCGGGGGTGAGGGACTATAATCGCCTCAGCGATCCCACTCCTTTAACGCCCGAGCCTCCTTTCGCTTGTCGGGATCCCGCCATGACCTCTCCCCGCCCCCCCTACCCCGGCGAGCGTTTCCGCCGCCAACTGGCCGACCTGCTGAACACCTGGGTGGAGCAGGGGTTGATCGAACCTGCCCAACGGGATCGCCTGCGGGAGTATTACCAACTGGAGAGTTTGCAACGCTCAGCCGGCGGGCGATTTGCCCTGGTGCTGCTGCTGTTTGGCGCAGTTCTGGTGGGCCTAGGGGTGATCTCCTTTGTGGCGGCCAACTGGGCTGCCATTCCCCGCTGGGCAAGAGCCTGGGGGTGCTTGGCCCTCATGGTAGGGCTGCAGGTGGCTGGCTTCCAGGTTTGGCAGCAGGGATCCCAGCGTCTGGGTAGCGCCCTGCTGATAGCCGGTGAACTGACCCTGGGAGCCTGTATTGGCCTGATGGCCCAGTGGGTTCAGCTTGGGGGATCTGCGGCAGGCTTGTTTTGGGCCTGGGGGATGGGCAGTTTGGCCATGGCCTACAGCTTGCGTCACAGCCCCAGTGGTGTACTGGCCTGCCTTCTGCTGGGCTTGGGGATGGTAGCCGACTTCGTGGATTGGGGGACTGTCAACTTCCTCTATCCTTGGTTGACCCTGGGCCTGCTGGTTCCTCTGGCCTATTGGTGTTGCTCTCGCTGGGTTTTTGCCCTGGCCGTGGTGAACTTTGGCCTGGCGTTGCAAGGGTTAGCCGAGCGTTTGGGCAGCTCTTTCCAAGGTTTAACCCTTTTGCATCTGCTTGGTGTTGCAGTTGTGTGGGGGTTGGGTCTGTGGCACCAACGCCATAAGCCTTGGCTAAGCCGGGTTTTAACTGAAGGAAGGGATCCAGAGCTTCCCGGCGAGCTGGAGCAAGGCTTGGATTTGGCCCCGACAGCCCAGAACTTGGCTCTGCTGGGGCTGGGTGTCCTGCTCTATGTCTGGAGCTTTGTCGGGACGTGGGTCGATCTTTCCGAGGATCCCCTCTGGAACGCTGGGGATCCCTGGGCGAGCTTGTCGGCAGTGGGGTTGCTGCTGCTGACGGGCTGGGGCTGGTGGCAGGGTTGGCAGGAGAAGAGATCCCAGCCCGTTTCGTCTTGGCTGAAGGATGCTGCTGTTCTGATTTCTCTGGTTGCCTTGGCGCTTTTGCTGGGGATCGGCAGCGCTGTGCCTTTGAACGTGACGGCAGGAGCAGCCTTGGTCCTCTTTGCCCCCTGGATAGTGACCTTGCTGTTGCTGGGGCTGTCAGCAGTGCTCTGCTGGGAAGGGCTACAGCAAGGGCGGCGGGGGCGCTTCTGGCAGGGACTGTTGGGGCTGACCCTGGTGGTGCTGACCCGCTTTTTCGAGTACCCAACCGGCCTGTTGGCCAAGTCGGCGGTGTTGGTGGCCTGTGGGATCGGGGTAATCTGGCTGGGGCTGAAATTTGAGCGGCGGATTTTCTCCCGTCTCTAATTCTTGCCCTTCTAGGAAGCCAAGCCCCGCTACATGATCAAGCAGCTGCGAATGCGAATTTCCCATCTGAGTGCAATTCACGTAGGGGGGACTTCATTGTTCCCCCTTTTCTTCAGCTGACCCTAGCTGAAGTTCTCAAAGCCTACTCAGAAAAAGTAGGAAAGCCTAACGGCGGGCCTGGGCAAAAATGGCTTGCAAAATCTCGTCGGCCCCCTGCTGTTTTAGCTTTTCTGCAAGAGCCATCCCCACTGCCTCGGGATCGGCGGTGGATCCCGTCTGAGTATCGCGGATGAGCCGCCGGCCATCCAGGTCGGCCACCATACCGGTTAGGTGCAGCGCCTCCCCTTGGACTTGGCTGTGAACGCCAATGGGCACTTGACACCCTCCTTCCAAAGCCCGCAGGAAAGCTCGCTCTGCCAAGCAGCGGGCTGTGGCCTCCGCATCGGCCAAGGGTCGGATAAGCTCCAGAATCCGCTCATCTCCCTGCCGGCACTCGATTCCCAGGGATCCCTGGCCAACCGCGTACAGAGACACGCTGGGATCCAACACCTCGTGGATCCGGTCGGCTTTGCCCAGACGCTTCAAGCCGGCCACCGCCAAAATCAGGCCGTCGTACTCCCCCCGATCCAGCTTGGCCAAGCGGGTGTTGAGGTTGCCCCGCACATCCTTAAAGTGCAAGTGGGGAAAGGCATGGCGCAGTTGGGCCAGCCGCCGCAGCGATGAAGTGCCGATCACCGTCCCCTCTGGCAGGGTGGCCAGTCGGTAATCCCGGAACTTTTCCCCCACCACCAAAGCATCCAGGGGATCCTCCCGCCGCGTGATCGCCCCCAACACCAAGCCCTCCGGCAGGCGAGTGGGCAAGTCTTTAAGGCTGTGTACCGCCAAGTCGCTGCTGCCGTTGAGCAGGCTAACCTCCAATTCCTTGGTAAAGAGACCTTTGTCTCCAATTTTGGCCAGGGCTACATCCAGGATGATGTCTCCCTGGGTGGAAAGGGTGTTGAGCTCCAGGGGTAATCCCGGATGGTGTTCTTGCAACTGACCCATCACCCACTGGGTCTGCACCAGAGCCAACTCGCTTTTTCGAGAGGCGATCCGCACCGGCTCGGTGATCCCAGCAGAGGGCTTGGAAGGGGTCGAGGCCCGTTCGCTCATGGCTGCCGCAAAAAAGAACACTGTCTCTCACGCTAGCCGAATCTGTGCCAGGGCAAGGCGGCGGCCTTTAAGATCCTTAACCAAAATTGCAGTTTCCCGAAATCAAGACTTTACCGCAGGGATCCCAGCCGGTAGGATAAGTAGATGGATTCTCCGGCTCGGCGGGGGAGGATCCGGTCTGTCAAGCTCCTCTTCCCCAACCCCAGAGCTTTTGAGGGGAGCTTTCTACAATGGGCACAAGCCCCTGGTTTGGTTGGTCGTCTGCCTGGATGAGTCTTATGGAAGAAAACAACGTCAGCAACGGCACTCAATTACTGCTCAAACGCAACATTCCCGTTAAGGTGGTGGTCACACCCCTTTGGAAAAAGGAAATGCAGGAGCAATTAGAGCGGCAGATCGAAGCCACCGATGCTCAGATGCAACAGCTGGAGTTTCAGGGCAAGCGGGCTATTGCCGAACTGGAGAAACAGAGCCCCAACCCCAACAGCCCCCAAGTGCTCCAACAGGTGGAAGCGGTGAAAAGCCGCGTGAACGAGCAGAAAATCCGCCTCTTGGATCAGAAAAACCAATTGTTGCAGCAGATCAACCAACTGAGCACCCTGGAGCTTAACCAAGAAGTGCTGCAGGGCAATGTGGAGAGCTTCTTCCGAGTCCAAAAAGGAGACAACCTGATCCAGAAAATGCAGGTCGAGATCCTTCTGGAAGATGGGGTGATCAAAGAGATTCGCGGTAACCCATAGGCTACTCACCCCCTTGCCGGAGAAGCGGCAGCCGGGATCCCCAGTTTTTCTCGCCTGTAGGTTCTCGAGAACTCCGTTTCGCCAACACAATGGGTGACAATAGGTAACAACCTCTTAACAGCCTTTGGGTTAACGCTCGCACAGGCTGGCGAGGTTGGGTAACATTGCCGCCCGGGGGAGGATTCCCATGTCTGAGTTCGTCTGGTCAGAGCCAGAGCCTCTCGAGGATCTTCATCTTCCCGATTGGTTGCTCACCTCGGCCCAGCGCCGCCGTCTCAAGGCTCTGCTGGTTCTGGCCATGGTGTGGGGGTTGGTCAGCCTGATGCATGTGGTGCCGACGGCCCGTTGGATCACCGTTGGTTTGGCCACGTTCATGGTGATCCACATTAGCCGCTTATTTCGCCTGCAACCGGCGACCTCCCTGCCCCCTCTGAGACTTCCTCCTGCCGCTGCGACCCGCCGGGACCCCAGGTCAACAGATAACAGCGATGACCCTAACAACAATGACTCTGTCCTGCCAATGCAACGGGATGGGCAGAGCGGTCTTGCTAAGTTCGGTGACGAGTTGGGCGGGCTGGCCTTGCCCCGTGTGGCTGTGTTGATCCCAGCCAAGAATGAGAGCGCAGTGCTCCCACGGCTGTTGCACAGCTTGACCCAGCTCCGTTACCCCACCAGCCATCTGGAGCTGTGGGCCATCGACGACAACAGCAGCGATGCCACCCCTGAAGTTCTGCGGGAAGCCCAAAAGCGGATCCCCCATCTGCGGGTTTACCGGCGGCAGCCGGGGCGGGGCGGGGGTAAGTCCGGCGCCCTCAACGAGGTACTGCCCCTCACCCAAGGGGAGATCATCCTGGTCTGCGATGCCGATGCTGTGGTGCCCTCGGATTTTCTTGCCCGCACTCTGCCCTTGTTTGTTCAAGTGGGAAGCCTGCGCAGCCGTTTCAGCAGACGGACGGTAGGCGCTGTCCAGGTGCGCAAGGCCCTGAGCAACCCCAACGTCAACTTCTGGACTCTGGGGCAGGTGGCGGAAATGGCCTCTGATGCTTACTTCCAGCAGCAGCGCGTGGCCGTGAGGGGCATTGGCGAGCTACGTGGCAACGGCCAACTGGTGCGGCGAGATGTTTTGGAAAAGTGCGGCGGCTGGAACGAGGCCACCCTCACCGACGACTTGGATCTCACCTTTAAGCTGCACCTGGCGGGCGTAGATATCGCCTTTCTGCCAGAGCCGGCCATCGTCGAAGAAGGGGTCACCTCTTGGAAAAGCCTCTGGCACCAGCGCTGCCGCTGGGCAGAAGGGGGCTACCAGCGCTATCTCGACTACTGGCCAGGGATCCTCGGTCGCCGGATGGGGATGGCCAAAACTGTGGATCTCTGGGCCTTCTTTATTTCTCAGTACTTGCTGCCGATGGCCTTGGTTCCCGACACCCTCTGGGTGCTGTTGGCGGGCCACTCCTCGGTGCTGCTCCCCTTGAATGCTCTGGTGATGGGCTGCCTGACGGTGGCTTTTTACCGGGGGCTACGCCAGGTGGAGGGCTTGCGCGGACGGCGACTTTGGTGGCACACTGCCCTGGGCTTGGTCTACATGCTCCACTGGCTGCCGGTTATGATCGCCACAACCGCTCGCATGTGTGTACAGCCCAAGCGCCTAAGGTGGGTGAAAACTGTTCATCACGGCGCTTGAGGTCAGCAAGTTGGATCCAATCCTGCTATCCTAGTCAAGCACCTGCTCACGCCCTGCTCGACCATGGCCCGCCTCTACTACGACACCGACGCCAACCTGGAGCCTTTGGCCGATAAAACCGTTGCCATCATCGGCTATGGCAGCCAAGGCCACGCCCACGCCCTCAATTTGCGCGATAGCGGTGTCCAGGTCATCGTTGGCCTTTATCCTGGCAGCCCTTCCTGGTCCAAAGCCGAGCAAGACGGCTTAATGGTCAAAACGGTGGCGGATGCTGCCGCTGCCGCCGATTGGGTAATGGTTTTGCTGCCCGATGAAGTGCAAAAGGCCGTTTTCCAGGGCGAAATCCGTCCCCACCTGCAGCCGGGGAACGTGCTCCTCTTTGCCCACGGCTTCAACATTCACTTCGGGCAGATCCAGCCGCCGGCAAACGTGGATGTCATCATGGTTGCCCCCAAAGGCCCTGGGCACTTGGTGCGGCGCACCTACCAAGCGGGGGAAGGGGTGCCCTGCCTGTTTGCCGTCTATCAAAATGCCTCGGGAATGGCACGGGAGCGGGCCATGGCCTATGCCAAAGCCATCGGTGGCACGCGGGCCGGCATTTTGGAAACCACCTTCCGGGAAGAGACCGAAACCGACCTCTTTGGCGAGCAGGTGGTGCTCTGCGGTGGGCTGACGGCTCTGATCAAAGCGGGGTTTGAAACCTTGGTGGAAGCGGGCTACCAGCCGGAACTGGCCTACTTCGAGTGCCTGCATGAGGTGAAGCTGATCGTGGATCTCATCGTCGAGGGGGGCTTGGAGAAAATGCGCCACAGCATCTCCAACACGGCAGAATACGGCGACTACACCCGTGGCCCCCGCATCATCACGGAGCAAACCCGCGCCGAGATGAAACGCATCCTCGCCGAGATTCAAAGCGGCCAATTTGCCCGTGAATTTGTCTTGGAAAATCAGGCCGGCAAGCCAGGGCTTACTGCGATGCGGCGCCGCGAGGCCGAACACCCCATTGAACAGGTGGGCAGGGAGCTGCGGGCCATGTTTAGCTGGCTAAAGAAATAGGTCGGATATCTGGAGCTGAGGGTAGACCATCTCTGTGCTGGATCTGAAGCTGCTGCGGGATCGCCCTGAACAGGTACGCCAAGCCCTGCAAAACCGCCGGGCCACAGTCGATCTGGATGGGATCCTGCAGCTGGATCGGGAGCGGCGGCAGTTGGAGGCCCGCAAGGGATCCCTGCAGGCCGAAAGCAACAGCCTCGGCAAAAAAGTCGGCGAGATCCTCCGCCAGGGGGCGGATCCCCAGGGCCCCGAAGTGGCTGCCCTACGGCAGCGGGGGGTGGATCTCAAGGCCGAGATCGCCCAACTGGAGCAGCGGGAACGAGAGCTGGAAGAGGAGATTCGCGCTCGGCTGCTCACCCTGCCCAATTTGCCCCTGCCCAGCGTGCCAGTTGGCCGAGATGAGGCCGACAATGTAGAGGTGCGCCGCTGGGGTGAGGAGCTAAAGCCGGCCCATCCTGTCCTTCCCCATGACGAGATTGCCGAAAAACTGGGGTTGCTGGAGATTGGCCGTGCGGTCAAAGTGGCCCAAAGCCGCTTTGTGGCTATGGTAGGGGCGGGCGCGGCCCTGGAACGGGCTTTGATTGCCATGATGCTGGAGCGCCACATTGCAGCCGGCTACACCGAGGTGATCCCACCCTTTTTGGTCAACAGCGCCGCTTTGCAGGGGACGGGGCAGTTGCCCAAGTTTGCCGAAGACAGCTTTCGCTGTGCTGATGACGACCTGTGGCTGATCCCGACGGCGGAAGTTCCCCTCACCAACCTGTACCGGGATGAGGTGATCCCTGCAGAGTCTCTTCCTCTCTACTTCTGTGCTTACACCCCATGTTTTCGCCGCGAGGCGGGCAGCTATGGCCGCGACACCAAGGGGCTGATCCGATTGCACCAATTTCAAAAAGTGGAGCTGGTTAAGGTCACTCGCCCAGATCAATCGGAAGCCGAACACGAGAAGCTGGTGCAGGATGCCGAGGCCATTTTACAGATGCTGGAGCTGCCCTACCGGGTGGTGGAGCTGTGTAGCGGCGATTTGGGCTTTGCGGCAGCCCGCTGCTTTGACCTGGAAGTGTGGTTCCCCTCCCAAAATCAATACCGCGAGATCTCCAGTTGCTCCAACTGCTGGGACTTTCAGGCCCGCCGTGCTAACCTGCGCTACAAAGAAGCCGGCCAGAAAGGCACCCAGTTTGTCCACACCCTGAACGGATCTGGCTTGGCGGTGGGGCGCTCTCTGGCTGCCCTGCTGGAAAATCACCAACAGCCGGATGGCTCGATTCGCATTCCCAAGGCGCTGCGTCCCTTTCTCAGCTCCCGCTTTCTCTCGGAAGACGGGATCCTCATTCCTGCTGCCTGAGCTCAAACTCAACCCAGTTTGATTGAGACTCGATTGAGACGCTCCTGCCCACCCGGCAGACGCCCTTATCTTTTCTGCAGTTTGGAAATGAATCAGCTTGACCTGCTCCTCGCTCTACGAGGATGAGGATCCCTAACACTTCACAGAGACGATCCACCTGACGGTAGCCTCAATCTTTAGGGTCATTTCAAGTTAGGTTGAGACACTTCCCAAGTGCTCTGCGGTACCGCTTCCGCTATGCAAAAGGGGAGAGGAGCTAGGAAGCAATGCATTCCTACCTTCCTGCCGGGCTGTCCTTCCGCTCAAGATTTGCCCTTGAGGCGATCCAACTCAGCTTGCAATTCGGCGATCTTCTGGCGCAAACGGGCCGCTTCTGAAAGTTCGATGGCCGTGCCTGCCTCGCCCTCGGCATTGCTAATGTCGTCGATGGTGATCTTGCGGGGACCGGCAGTTTGTCTGTCTTCTCCCTTGCGGTTGGCGTTGGCGGCGATGGCATCCATGTAAGCCCGCGCCTCTTCAGCGGTCATCGCCCCCCGCTCCACCAGCTCGTCCACCAAAGCTTGCGCCTGCTTGCGCAACTCCATCAGACGGATACCCGCTTTGCTGGCCACCTTGGCAGCATTATCCGCCGCCACAGCCGCCAAACCCATGCCGAAGTAAAAGGCTTTTTGAGCCCAGTTGGCGAGGGGATTGTCTGTTTCGGACATAGTGTAATGCGCTGCTAGGGCAAGGAGGAGAGAACCCAGCAGAGAGAAGTAGGGCTGCAAAGGGCGACCCGGGTTGACGCGCCTGCTCAGAGCATCCCGTGGTGCTGCTATCTTCCGATCCTGACACGGTTTGGGCGTCGGAGCTGCACGGACCCAGGTCTTCCAGTAGCCTAGCATTTTTCCCCTCTGCCCTGCTCGGCTTTCTTGGGCAACAGATGGGTTTCTCAGGGGGCTAGGGAGTTTCAGGCGGCTCCAGATAAACAGGGATCCGCTCTACGGCTGTATCGCTGCGCTGCACCTCCTGTTCCTGAACTTGAGGAAGGGTTACCGGCAGGGTAACCGGTTGAGCAACAAAACAACTGGCCACGGGCAGCGCTTGCTCCAGTTCGTCCAGAGGGCGGGGGATCACTGCCACCGCGTGCAATTCCCCAATGCGCTCTGCTTCGTACATGCCGGCATCGATGGCAATGGCCACGTTGGCCACTGTACCGCGGATAATGGCCGTACATAGGCCATCCCCAATGGTCTCGTAGGCCGCCAGTTGGACATCCGCGGTTTTGAGCATGACATCGGCAGCTCCCACCATTGCCGGGAAGCCGCGAGTTTCCAGCAGGCCCACGGCCAAGTTACTGAGGCGGCTGTAGCCGCGGTTTTGTGCCAGTTGAGACAGCTTGCTGCTGATCGGCAGTACCACTTCCAAGTTGGGCAGGGGGCGCGGGATCACCAAACTGGAGATCTCCTCTTGGTCAAACTGGCGGGCCAGCTCAATGCCCTCCTCAATGGCAATGCGCACATCGGCAATTCCCCCCCGCACAATGGCTGTGCAGTAGCCCCCCGAGGTTTTCTCAAAGCCGATCAGCGTCACGCCTGCCGACTTGGTCATAGCGTCGGCAATGCGCACGATGACCGGAAAGCTGCGCGTCTGAATCAGGCCCAGGGAGGTTGACATCGGCATCCTAACTACTCACGCCAGTTTAGCCATCAGAGCCGGCCATCCCCAGAGGAGAGCACCTGTCGATAGGGATAAATCTTGCCCAAGAGGCGATCCAATTCCGAATGGCCAGGGATCCCGTTGAGGTTGCGCGTTTTGGTCCTTGGGGAACCGGACTTTTCTTGGGTTTGCTCGGCAGCTTCCTGCCAACGGCGGGTTTGCTTTTCAACATTGGCCACCGGAGAACTGGGTGGGGGAGACGGCTCAGGCGACATCTCTGGAGCCATTTCCACTGCCGCCGGCGAGGGCTCTGCCGGGATGGGCTTGCTGCCGCCCGCCTCCTGGAGATCGAAACCATAGGTGGGATCCCCGATCAGCGAGCCGGGGGGAATGACTGCTTGGCTGAGCACCGAACAATTCAGCACTGTGGTTTCTGAGCCGATGCAGGCGTTTTTGCCGATGGTGCCCTGCCCGATCACCAGCACCCCCATTCCCAAGGTTGCTCCCGCCTCCACGATGAGGGATCCCCCACAGGCGTGCAGGACGGATCCCATGCCGATACACACGCCGCGCTCGATGTAGATCCGACAGCCGGGGTTAGCCCGCAGCAGCACCCCTGCCCCAATCCCCACCCCAGCTTCCACCTGCACCTCACCACTGACAAAATAGCGAGTTTCGCCGTTTTGGCCGAGCAAGGTGCGGAGCGTCATGGAGTTGGGCAAAGTAGAGGCCAACAGGGTGCTCCTCATCGCTGGGGGGTTGGACTTGAACCAACAGAGGTCAAAAAAAGCTGGGATCCCTCAAGGGGTTTGGATGATCTGCTCCAGCACTCGCCGTTTGGCCTTGGGATCGATCCCCAGCAGGCGAACGTATTCTCCCTGGTGTTCCGCCAGGCAGGCTTCTAGAGCCGCCACCACTTGGGGCACTTGGGTGGCCTCGATGGGGCTACAGCTTTGCCAAGAAGAGGTGCGAAAACGGCGCTTGTCCGCATGTTCGGTGCCGATGCGGTAGCCTTGGCTGAGCAACTGCTGCACCTGAGCCACCACCTCGGCGCTGAGGCGGGTGCCAGAAAGGGATCCCTTGGGGGCAGAAGCAGGAGCCGCGGCAGCAGCAGCAGATTTTCCGCTAGGGGTTTGGATTATGCGCTCATAGACCCGCCGTTTGCCTTTGGGATCGATCCCCAGCAGGCGCACATATTCTCCCTGGTGCTCCGCCAGGGCAGCCGTCAGCTTGGCCAACACCTCTGGCCCGCGGGTGGCGCGAATGGCCGGCCCACTCTGCCAGGAAGAGGTTTTGAAGCGGCGCTCGTCGGCATATTCGTAGCCGATGCGATAGCCCTGAGCCAGCAGCCGATGCACCTCCTCCTGCACCTCCAGATCCAGGCCGGCACTGCCCCCTGCCGCAGGAGCCGTATCTGCCACCACGCCGGTTCCTGCAGGACTGCTGCTCACCTGGCCTTGCGGGGTTTGAATGACCTTCTCCAGCACCCGCCGTTTGCCTTTGGGATCGATCCCCAACAGGCGCACATATTCTCCCTGGTGCTCTGCTAGGGCAGCCTGAACAGCGGCCAGGATCTCCTGCGGCTGACCGCTCAAATTGCTCAAGGTCTGCCAAGAAGAGGTGCGGTAGCGTCGGGCATCAGCCACCTCCAGGCCAACGCGATACCCCTGCGCCAACAAAGTCCGGATCTCCTCCTCCAGCCCTGAGCCAGAGCGAGAGCCGACCGCCCCAGAACCCGGGGCAGCGGCTGCCGAGACGCGGCTGGGCATCCCAGAAACCAGCGCCGGCCCATCGGGGGTTTGGATGATTTGCTCCAGCACCCGCCGTTTAGCCTTGGGATCGATCCCCAGTAGGCGCACATATTCTCCCTGGTGCTCCGCCAGGATGGCCCCCAGCGATCGCACCACCTCCGCCTCGTGGGTGCTGGCGATTGGGCTTTCGCTTTGCCAGGAAGAGGTTTTGAAGCGGCGAGCATCGGCATACTCTAGCCCCACGCGATAGCCTTGGGCCAACAGGGCACGAATTTGCTCCACCACCTCCGGCTTGAGAGGGGATCCGCCGCCGTTCCGGCCATTGCCGCGATGGGAAGAATGAGTCATGGGTGCCGTCTCCGTAGCCGTTGAGTTAGAGGTGCGCTGCAGTTCGTTGCGGATGGGAGCGATACAGACGAGGTTTTCGCTGCACTGGTAGCCCTCTCGCAGGGCTTGGTTGATGCCGATCACGTGTTGGGCAAACTTGGCATCGCTATCCTGGACGTCGGGCAGCCGGTCGGCCTCGGCCTGGGTGGTGATGATGGATCCAGAAGGCACGTACTTGCCTGGGGGGATCTCCACATCCTGGATCAGGCAATGCAACATGATGATGCAGCCATCCCCAACCCGAGCGTTGAACACCGTCGAGCGGAAGCCAATAAAGCAGTCGTTGCCCACGTAGGCCGGCCCGTGGATCAGAGCCATGTGGGCGATGGAAGTATTTCTGCCGATCCAAACGGAGTAGGGTTGGCCGTCTTCTCCTATCACCCGCCCCTGTTCCAGGCCGTGGATGACCACCCCATCCTGAATGTTGGATCTGGCGCCAATGTGGAAGGGGGATCCCTCGTCAGCGCGAATGGAAGTTCCCGGGGCGATCAGCACCTCCGCTTCCACCCGCACATCCCCAATGAGGTTGGAGAAAGAATGCACGTAGGCTGTGGGATCGATCTTGGGCTCCGCCAGTCGGCGAGACCAGGGCGTTGGCGGTGCAGCATAGGTGTGAGCAGGCATAACCGTGAGCCTCTAGAACGCAGTAGGGCGGACAAGGGCAGCAAGAGAGATGAGAAGGGAAGGGATCCCAGCTAGCGTTGATCGCGCTTGTTGTAGAGAGAGCGACCGCCAACGCTGACGGTATCGATGATCGCCATCACCACTGCATCCAGCGGGCGAGTCTGGTTTCCTTGCGGCTGGCGAGCGGCACTGCCTTGGCTAACCAGCACCCACTCGTCAATGCCGGCCCCCACCGGATCGGCAGCCACAGCGTAATCGGGTTGCGGCTGGCCCTCGAGATCGACGTACTGCACCAACAAAAACTTCACGCCCGTCAAGCTGGGATCCTTTTGAGTGCTGGTGACGGTGCCCCGCACAATGGCAATACGCATCAGGGACGGGTGAAGGGACGGATGGCATTGACCCCTTCGCGGAACTGAGCCACATCCTCGGTGTAGCGAATGGGCAACACGTACTCCAGGTTCTCGTGGGGACGGGCGATAATGTGCCAAGACAACAACTGGCCGCCGTTCACCCGCTTCACCGAGTCAATGCCGGCAGCCACCGAGGCTTGCACCTCCGAGACATCCCCCCGCACGATCACGGTGACCCGACCGCTGCTGATTTTCTCGTAACCCACCAGGGTAACGCGGGCTGCCTTGACCATGGCGTCGGCAGCTTCTACCACTGCCGGGAAGCCCAGGGTTTCGATCATTCCAACTGCAATAGCCATAGGTACTCCTTACGCTGAAAGTGAAAGTGGGGTGCGAACTTTACTGAAGTGGGGACTAGGTGCGGAACTGCTCTACCGCCTCGGTATAGCGGATGGGCAACACAAACTCCAGGTTCTCGTGGGGACGGGCAATGATGTGGTGGGAGAGAATCTCACCCCCGCTCACCCGCTTGGCAGACTCCAAACCGGCAGCCACCGAGGCTTGCACCTCCGAGACATCCCCCCGCACGATCACGGTGACCCGACCGCTGCCGATTTTCTCGTAACCCACCAGGGTAACGCGGGCGGCCTTGACCATGGCGTCGGCAGCTTCTACCACTGCCGGGAACCCGCGGGTTTCGATCATTCCAACTGCAATAGGCATATCAACTCTCCACTTTTGAACACACTCAGTTCCTGAACGTTGTCGAACCCAGCAACAAGGCAAAGTGATCTCGCTTATTGGGTTCGCTCATGCAATCTCCTTTCGATTTCATCAGAGAGATCCTCTGCCCAAATCTCGATTGACAGCTTTTCCCGGCGACACCTACCCCAGCCACCAGAGACCCCCCTCTGAGGGGAGAAGGCTCTGCCCAGCCGCAGACCTCAGACTGAAGTCGGAAAAGGTTGTAGGAGCCATCAGGGTTAAGCGCAACTGTCACTCAGGCGGGCAAAGCTGCCAACTCTGAGCTAAGTCCACATCTTTCTTGTACAAAATCGATCATACAAAATTGACTAGGACAGCTCAGAGAAGGGATCCCCGACTTAACAAAATGATATCCCTATTTAATCCTGGACGAAAATCAATATTTTTAATTAGCACGATAGCTTTTTATTAAGAGAGGCAAAATTGTTATCAATTCAAAAATAATTCTTGACATCTTTTCAACTTTCACCGCTCATCGACTCCTGGATCATCGGCGCAGTGAGGGGGGCACTTCCAGGCCGTGGGCTTCCATGAGGTCGGCTTGGCCCATCAGGTGGGCTGGGGATCCCTGGGCCCAGATCCGACCTTGATCCAACAGGATGACCTGATCGCACACCTCCAAGATCAGCTCCAGATCGTGGGAAGCCAGCAGAAAAGTGTGGGCGGCCTGTTGCAAAAAAACTATCAACCGGCGCCGGGCTCGCAAATCGAGGTTGGCTGTCGGCTCATCGTAGAGCACCAACTGGGGCTGCATCGCCAGGATCCCGGCAATGGCAACCATGCGCTTTTCCCCACCAGAGAGGTGATGGGGGGGACGATCGGCCAAATGGAGGGTGCCGGTCATCTGCAGGGCGGCCTGAACGGCAGCCGCAATCTCCGCCTCAGGACGGGCCAAATTGCGCAGTCCAAAGGCCACATCTTCGGCCACCGATGGGGCAAACAGTTGGTCGTTGGGATCCTGAAACACCAACCCCACCTCAGGGCGAAACTGGCCGGGCCGCAGCGGCTGGCCAAACAAACTCACCTGGCCAGAGCAGGGGGGCAACAGGCCGCAGAGGGTGAGGAACAGGGTAGTTTTACCCGCGCCATTGGGGCCGATCACCCCCAGATGTTGCCCAACCTCGACCCGTAGATCCAGCCCTTGCAGCACCGGCGGATGACCGGGATAAGCTGTCCACAATTGGTTCACCTCCACCGCCGGCACCGGGTTCATAGCAAAGCTAGGGCATCCGCACGTCTTTCCAGCGCTCCTGGGTGGCCGTGGGGGTAAGTTGCAAGGTGGGCACACTGGGGCTGGTGAGGTCAATCTGGACGATGTCGTCGGGCGTACACTCGCAGTAGCGGCGCAGATCCCGCATTTGGTTGAGGGTCTGAATTTGCAAGGGCAAGCGGTCGGAAATTGGCCCCAGGTAGACGTTGCCCAGCTCAGTATGCAGGGTGATCCCCGCTCCAGATTGCCAATCCACTGCCCTGATCTGAATTTCAGACTGCTGTAAAGCCCTGAGCAACAGCGCCCATTGCTCTGGGGTGTGGTTCTCCCAGCCCAGCAGCTCCAGCTCAGGCCAAGACTTGGGGGAACGGTAGGGATCGGGAGACAGCCAGTTGCCCTGGACATCCACCCAGCCCATCTGGTCGCCCCATCGCGCGCGCGCCACAGGTTGCCGTTCCCGCACCTGGACGATGACACCCACCGGCAGCAGCCGCCGCTGCACCTGGACGCTTTCGATGGGAGAGGGGCGGGTCGGGGATCCCAGCAAAGCCCTTTCCAAAACAGCCGGTTGCACCTGCCAAATGTTGAGGGGATACTGCAGGGGCAATTGTGCCCGTATCCAGGCGGGATCGACCCAGTGGGCACCCTTTACCTGAATCTGTTCTGGCTGACGAATTTGCCAGTGGGGCTGCCGTAGGCCCAGCACCAGCAGCGTCAGGAGGGCTATCGAACTGGTCAAGCGCCAGGATCCCTGCCAAAACCGGCTGCGCCGTTGCCGACGCAAAAGCCGCCTGCGCTGCAAAAGTTGTTCACGGGTGGGAGCAGCCAGAAGCGCCATGGCTCCCCCTTCACCCCATCACAGGGTGTGGAGATGGGAAGCATTCCCTGCTTCTATTCAACCCGCAATCTCCTGAACTTGATCTGCGCGCAGCCAAACCGTAGGGGTGGGAACAGCCCCAAACTTAATCTGCAGGTAGTTATCTTTGATATCCACCACTTCTCCGGCGGTCTCGAAAACGTAGTTGGGAATAAAAGGATCGCTTGCCTGCGCTTCTAAGCTACCCTCCAGTTTCTCGCGGATAGCCCGCACCAAGGTGCCTCGCTTAATCGCCATTGCTCCTCCTCAGTTCAGTCGCAGATTAGCCGGTTCGATAGCAGTTGTATCACGCCTGTCGCTGCTGCGAAGAGGAAAGCTGGGATCCAGCCTCTGGCTCGGCTCTGACGGGGATCAACCTGAGTTTGGCTTATTTGCGTTTTAGGCTGCGGGCCATATTGCGGAAGGTATCCATGTCCGATCCCCCCTGACGGCGTGGGCTTGCTCCGCTGCTGCTTGAAGCGGAGGATCCCTGCTCAGCAGCAGTTTCAGGAGTTTTGGCTTGCTCTGTGGACAACTTAACTTTGCTGAGGGAAGAGACCTGCTCCACCACCTCCACCTTCTCCTTGCTGCCGAAATCCTGGAAGGTGTGCTTCACGATCCTGGGGGTGCGCATATACTCGATGTTGCCAAGGGTTTTGGCTTCATCTGGGTCGAGAAAAAAAGTATTGTCGTTTTTCGCTTTCTTTGGGGTTGGCTTAGCAACAGTTTCCGGTGAGGACGTGGCCGCAGCTTTGCCGCGCGAGCCGAACAAGCGCTTGAAGATGCCTACCATGGTCGTTTTGCCTGCAATGGGAAGGAAGTTGAGCCGGATCCCTAGGCACTGATATTGACCACCCGCCCTTGGCAAGGTGAGGGCCAGGCCCGGTCATGAAATAATGTTAAGCCAACTTAGAGCACCCTGCCCTCCGGGGCAGAAGGGTTTCTGGATCCCGCACCTCAGAGGGAGAGAGTTTCAACCTCTGGCAAAGGGTTTGGCCGATGGCAATGTAACTCATCCCCAAAGCATCTCAGGATCAGGAAGTTCAGGGATCCCTGTAGCCGACTGCCATACAACCTTCTGGCCGAGAAATTGGCTTACGCTCGCTCCTCTCTTCTAGAGAGCCAGAGGAGTTTCCTCATACGCTAGATGCGTTGTCTTAGCTAGCAGTGGCTATATGGCTATACAGTGAAGTAAGAAGTCCAAAAACTCACTCCAGGCTCAGATAAGTAAAAACTGCAGTATGAAGCTGTGCCTCCAGATCGGCCTGGTAAGAAAACCTTACTGCTGCACTTTTGAGGTGTAGTGTACTTCAACCCTGAGGGGAGCGCCCAGGTTCAAGGCACTGCCGATGCAACGGGCCAGGATTTGAACGTTAAGCCGCTGATCCAGCGATTCTAAACTGGTTGCAAGGCGGCCTTTGCTTGATCTGACTATAGGTGAACGCTGTATACTCATCTTAACAAAATCCCGATTTGGTGAGGGCAAAATAACCGACTGGCCTTCGGATGATCCAAACAGTGATCCAAAAGCTAAAAAGCTATCGAGGAATATCGAAGAAATATTAATCAGCACTATCTAAGAACCTGCTCTTTAAGGCTAGGATGATTTGCCCTTCTTGTGCATCGGCAACCCTACGGATTGGTTAGACAAAACACTCTTAGACTTTAAGGGATCCCACGGAAAAAGAATCTCTACTTTGCGAAGTGCCCTTGGGTAGAGATGAGATCAACCCAGAAAACTTGCTCTCGGTCACCTGCGCACGCTCACCAACCGCCAAAACATCCTGCCCCAACTGGCCGGGGATCCAGCCGCATCGGATTGCCTGGCAACAGGGTTGCCGTAGGTTTCTAGAAGAGCTGTGCTGTTTGGCGGGTTCGGTCTGCCGCGGCTCCCTGTAAAGGATGGATGTTGCCGCCCCGCAGTTGGGCATTGCTCTATTCTGGGATGAGCCCTCTTATAATGAGCATTGGGAATTCAACTGTCCCTGCTGCCCATCCGCCTGGCTGGGTGCTCTTCGTAACCTGGAAAGGGGCAACCGAGCCGCAAAGTCTGGGATAACTGCTGTTACGTTTTGAGAGGAATCCATGTCTCTAGTTTTTAACCTGGTGAAGCGTTTGCAGCTCATCCTGCTCAGCCTTGTGGTTGGGGGGGTAGCTGTGGCGCTCTTGTCCAACCCTGCTGCTGCCGAGACCTACATTGTCAAAATGGGATCTGACAAGGCCCAGTTGGTCTACGATCCGCCTTCTCTCACCATCAACCAAGGGGATACCGTTCAGTGGGTGAACAACAAGGTCTACCCCCACAATGTTGTCTTCGACAAGGTGCCCGGTGGAGATGCGGCTCTGGCCGCCAAGCTCTCCCACAAGGCACTGCTCACTGCTCCTAAGCAGGTGGTGGAGTCGGCTTTTGTTGATGTTCCTCCAGGTGAGTACACCTACTACTGCACGCCCCACCGTGGGGCCGGAATGGTCGGCAAGATCATCGTGAACGGCTAAATCCGCACCCTATCTGCTAGGGATCCCACTTTTGGTTTTGCCTTGCTGGACAGGGATCCCTGCCTTTAGCATAAAAGTTAGCCCTCTCAGGAGTGGGAGGGCTTTTTAGCGAATGAATACGCATCTAACCGGCTTGTCTTCGAGCCGCACAAGTTTAGTCCACAAACGGGTTCTCTATGACCACCAGCGTTAAAGGTTACCTGCTCTTGGCCGTTTCCTGCCTCAGCGCCATTGCTGCTGTTGGCTCAATTTTCGAGTTGGCTTCTGGCGAGCCGGATTTTGGCGTCGGCCCCACCAGCATCATCTTGGTTGTCGCTGCTCCATTGGCTGTTTGGCTGTTTCAGGCTGCGGTTGGAGCGGCACGGGCCGGCAATACGGCCGGAAAGGGGAGCAAAAAGAAAAAGTGAGAAGATGGTGAGAACCCTAGGCAAATGGATATGGAGTCAGCGGGTTTGCTTCAAAGAGACTTCTGACTCCCTCTCGATTTCAGTCAGTTGGTGAAACTCCGGCAAGAGCTCCCGGTTCTGCACAGTTCCAAGAGCTGATTCCAAGCCGGCAGTAGCTAGGGTACAACTGGAGCCAGAACCATTCAGTACGGTCTCGGCGACCCGTCCATCTTTGCCGATCCGATATTCCACCTTGATGTACTCAGGCATCCGCACTCCACTGGTTACCGATCAACAACAGGTTCTTCCCCATTCTAGTTCTTGCTTCCTTTTCCTGGGCTAGATCTGGCTGGGCTCTATGGCTTCTGCTCGTCCCCCCTTCCAGGCTGCCAAAAGGGATCCCGGGATCCGGCGAGACCTCGGCTTGGGTGTGGGGGCATTGGTGTGTGTGGTGCTGATCGGCACCCTCTGGTACCACGGGGTGGAGCAGTGGCCTTGGGTGGAAGCTTTTTACATGACCGTTATCACCCTAACCACCGTGGGCTTCATGGAGGTGGGGCCGCTGGGGGAGCGGGGGCGTTTATTTACGGTGGCCTTGATCCTGATGGGGGTCTTGAGCATCGGCTTCATGGTGAATCGCTTTACAGAGGCCCTCATCCAGGGACATTTTCAGGAAGGGATCCGGCAACGGAAATGGAAGAAACAGATGGAAGCGCTGAACAACCACTACATCATTTGCGGTTTCGGGCGCATTGGCCGGCAGGTGGCTCAAGAGTTTCGAGCAGAAGGGGTGCCATTTTTGGTGATTGATCAGTCTGCCGAGGCCATTCAGGTGGCTCAAGAGCTGGGATACGTGGCCCTCCAGGGGGATAGTACTCTGGATGCCACTTTGCTGGAAGCGCGGGTGCAACAGGCGGAGGGACTGATTGCCGCCCTATCTTCCGATGCCGAGAACCTGTACGTGGTCTTGTCGGCCCGCACCCTGAACCCCCGCATTCGCACTATTGCCCGCGCCAATACGGAAGAGGCTTTGCAAAAACTGCAGCGAGCGGGCGTTGCCCATGCCATTTCTCCTTACATCACGGGCGGAAAACGCATGGCGGCGGCTGCCCTGCGTCCTCGGGTTGTGGACTTTGTGGATGGCATCCTTGTCGGTCGGGATCGCACTTTCTACCTGGAGGAGTACGAGCTGGCAGCCCAAGAATGTCCTTATGTCGGGCAAACCCTACGGAAAGCCGATTTGCGCAACCGATCCGGAGCTTTGGTGGTGGCGATTCGACGGGCGGATGGCCAGTTGATTGGTGGCCCCAGCGGAGAAACCCTGTTGCAGCCGGGGGATCTGCTGCTGTGTATGGGCACTGCAGAGCAGTTGCGCCGGCTTGGACAGTTGCTCTATCCACGCCCGTAGCAGCTTGTTCTGGGTAGCCTGGCTCAAATCCGCCTCAGGATACTGGGGCCGTGAGAGTCGGTGCCGCAGGTTTTCAAAAGTCCGTAGGCCTCGGCCAACTCTTCCGCTTTCTCCGTCACTTCTGGGCTAGGGATCCAAATCTCCGGGTTTTTGTAGGCGTAGTAGACCTCAAGGCCATCTATTCCCAACTCCGCTGCTGCTGGGACAATTTCCTCTGCAGGCAGGCAATAGCGAAAGGGATGGGCCAACACCGCCAAGCCTCCTGCCGCTTGAATGGCCTGGATCGCGTCGGCGGCGGGCAAGCCGGGAACCTGCTCCCCTTGGGCAAAGGGATCCAGGACACCATCGGTGGGATCGAAGCCGTAGCCGAGAATATGCACTTCACAGCCCAACAGGTTTGCGGTGATCTCGATCCCCGGCCACAGGATGGGGTCGTCGGGACGATCCAAGTGGGTGCGTGCTCGTTCGTAGCCCTTCAGGGTGTGGTGATCGGTGATGGCCAGTCCCTTCAGACCGTGCCGGCGTGCTTGCTCCGCCAGATCCACCGGATCCATCTGCCCATCCGAACAGCGGGTATGCAGGTGAAAGTTGTACTGCAAGGGACAAGAATGGGGGCCAACCCTCTGCAGCACCTGCCGCAACTCCACAGCGGAAGCCACCACGCAGGGATCCCGTTCCAAGCTGACAGCCATAGCCACCCTTGGGTTCTGAAGTTTTATTAAGCATGTCCCCCCATTGTAGCCAGGGGTAGGGGTCAGTGCCATGTGTCAAAGGCCGCTGAGCTGAGGGTTCAGAAGGGATCCCTAGCCGTGGGCCAGTACTTCCTCAGCAGCACGAGTTCCTGCCCCTGGAGTGAAGTCGCTGTAGCCCGCCGTGTGTAAAGCCGACTCCAGAGCAGCCAAGGTCATCAGCACATCGCGGTCGCTGATAAAGCCCAAATGGCCGATGCGGAAGATCTTGCCCTTGAGGTGATCTTGTCCGGCAGCAGTGGCCAGATCAAATTGCTTCTTCAAGATGCTGCGAAGGGTATCGGCATTGATCCCTTCGGGAGCCAGCACGGCTGTCACGGCGGGGCTAGCCGCAGATTCTGGATCAACCAAGAGCTTAAGGCCCAGAGCCTTAACACCGGCGCGGGTGGCTTGGGATAACCTGGCATGACGCCGGTAAATGGCCTCCAAACCCTCTGCCCGCATCATCTGTAACGTCGTTCGCAGGGCATAAAACAGGTTCACCGCCGGGGTAAAGGGAGTGGTGCCCTGGTGCAGAGCCTTTTGCGCCAGCTTAAAGCTCCAGTAGTACTTGGGAAAGGTCGAACGTTGTGAAGCGGCCATGGCCCGTTGGCTCACGGCTACAAATCCCAAGCCCGGTGGGATCATGTAGCCTTTCTGGGATCCCGAGGCCACCACATCCAAGCCCCATTCGTCCATCAGCACCGGCATTGCCCCCACGCTGGTGACCCCATCCACCAGGACGAGGGCTTCCCCATGCTCGCGAGCAGCAGCAGCAATGGCTTGCACATCGTTGGCTACGCCGCTGGAAGTTTCCGAGTGGGTGAGGATAACAGCTTTGATGGTTTTTTCCCGGTCGGCAGCCAGCTTTTCTTGGAAGATCTCGACGGGGTAAGGGATCCCCCAGGGAGTTTCCACCCGCTCACACCGAAGGCCAAATTGCTCGGACATTTCCGCCCAGCGCTCCCCAAACTTGCCGTTCACCCCCACCAAAACCCGATCCCCAGGGCTGAGGGTGTTGAGGATCCCGGCTTCCATAGCGCCGGTGCCACTGGCGGAAAAGACAAACACATCTGAGGTGGTTTGGTGCAGCCAGCGCAACCCATCGGTGACCTCTTCCAAAATGGCGGTGAACTCTTTGCTGCGGTGCTCGATGGGCCCCCGTGCCATCGCCAGCAGAGCACTCTCGGGAACGGGAGTGGGGCCGGGGATCATCAATATCAGCTTGTCTTTCATGCTTGCCCTGCTTGGGATGCAAGTGAGGTTTGAAAGGTGGCGGCCAGATTCGAACTGGCGCATAGAGGTTTTGCAGACCTCTGCCTTACCACTTGGCTACGCCACCCCACAACTCAACCAGAAAACACTCGCCTAGAGAGAATATTCTAGCCGAAAACCGGATCCCACTTCCAAGCCTTAACGTGGTGTTCTGTGATTCTGCTTGGGCCGTGAGAATGGTTTTGGATAGAAGGTGACTGGGTTAACGCAATTCCCAATTGGCCATGCAACCGGCTGTACCTGCTTCGTTCAACCTCTGGAAGGGCCTGCTTGTTTGGAGAGACGAGATCTTCTACCTCTGGGGTCTGCTGGCTTTGGGGATCCTGCGAGGAACGGTACCAGAAGCAACGCCAAGCTGGTTTTTGCCGGCAGTTTTGCTGGCCGCCTGGATTGGGGGAACAGGCTGCTGGGGCTTGGGCCGACGCGGGCGGGGATGGGGGCCCCCCTTGCTGATTTTGCTGTTGGGACTACTGCTTACGGAGACATTGCTGGTGGGCTATCGGGTGCCGCCGGGATTAATGCCTACCCCAACGCGGGTGTTGCAGGCCGCCTGGATGGCGCGAGCTGCCCTGATGCGAGATGCAGTGCAAACTTTTGTGCGACAGGCGCTGGTGGGGTTTGGCTTGGGGGTGGGATCCGGCCTGTTGCTGGGGGCGCTCTTGGCCCGTTTTCCCAAGATCGAACAGGGGGTTTTGCCCTATTTGGCAGCCCTCTCCAGTATTCCCATTCCGGCTTTGGCCCCGGTCATGGTGGGGGCATTTGGCATCGACTGGCCCTCGAAAGCAGCAGTGGTGGCGGTGGTGGTGCTGTTTCCGGTGGTGCTCAACACGGTGCGAGGGTTGCGTTCGGTGGATCCCAGCCAATTGGATTTGATGCGCTCTTACGGGGCCGGTGCCGGGCAAGTGTTTTGGCAGGTGCGGATCCCTCAATCTTTGCCCTACATTTTTAATGCCCTCAAGCTGGCGCTCACCTTGGCGATGATTGGATCCATTGTGGGGGAATTCTTTGCCGCTCCGGGGCTTGGTCTGGGCTTCCGCATCCGGATCGAGGCGGCTCGCTTCAATTTCGACATCGTCTGGGCGGCCATCATTTATGCCACCGTTATCAGCGCCCTAGCTTATCAGTTGATTGTAATGGTCGAAAAGCGGCTGACTTTTTGGCACAGTTCCTTTCGCTCTGGGGGCCGTTAGCCCTTAGATTTCCTACATATTTAGCAAAAGGAACAGAATCAAAATATGGAAAGACCACCCTGAAGACTTTCGGCAGTTGGCTCCGACCGGGTTGTTATGCGGTGGCTTTACTCACCACATTGCTATTTGCAAGCGCTCTACTTCTTGAAAACGAGCGTCGCGTGTTACCAAAAACAGAGCATGTTACAGTGCAAGGGCTGCAATCCAGACACCATTCTCAGATAACGGACGCCCCTCGAGCCTTAACTTGTCTTTGACATCACCGTATTGCCGCGCAGTTTCAGCATCACATACCAAAAACTTCCTGCATGCTTAACAGCCGGGATCCCGCCAATCGCTGCAACCAAGGGGTGAGAAACTCTCGGTTGGCCATTTGCTGCTGGGGATCCTGAGTTTCCAGAGGGAAGGGGGCAAGAGCCCGCAGGGCGGCAGTGGTAACACAGAACATGGCCTTTTGGAAGCTAAGGCAGATTTTCACCCGCAGGTCATCATCCCCGCGAGGCTGGCGGCGGTAGTGCTCTCGCAAGTAGGGGGGCAGGTGGCGCATCATATCCTGCATCAACAGGGTAGGCGGGATCCCGGCGCTCCCCACCGGCAGTGGGTCGGCATACAGGGCCCCATAGGCAAAATCCGCCTGCTCTTGCGGAATCTGACCGGCCTGGGCGTTGTAGGAAACCGTACCCATGAAGGGAAAAGAGCGGAAAAACACCGCCTCCACATAAGGGATGGCCGTATCCGGCAGGAAGGTCAGGCCTGCTGAGAGAGGAATGATCTCATAGCGCCGGCCCCAGATGCAGGGAGCATAGGCGATGGGTTTGTCGGCGGCGGCCACCAGCCCTTGCTGAATGTGGGCCACTACCTCGGGGATGGTGAGGTGGGGTTCTGTCTCAGAGCGCTTGGACAGAGACAGGAAAATATCGCTCATCACCCGCCAAAACTGGCCCAAGCCGCTGTACATGGCCAGCATGCGCACCTGTTCCAGAGCAAAGTCGGGAAACAGGATCCCCAAGCCCTGCAAGAAGGGGTTAAAGCGGATTTTGGCTCGGATGGCGGCCTTGGCCCGTTGGACAAATTCGGGAGTATCCAGGTAGCGGTCTAGCCCCCCTCCCCCATGCCAGAGCATAGCCTTCATGCAGTATTCGGCAAACTCGTAGTTGATGCGGTCATGCCACAGGTAGCGCAGCCATTTGCCCAGGGTAATCTCGCCGTTGAAATACTTAAACGCCGGGAAGAGCTCCAAAAATTGGTGGTCGGCAATGAAGATCAAGTTGCGAGAATAGGCGTCCAGAACCTCTCCGTAGCTGTGCAGGATCCCGATCACCTCCAGGCGATGGATCTGCGCATCCGGCAAGAGGGCTCCCCCTGCCTCCAGACGCTGCAAAATCGGGCTGATGCGCACCTGATCCAGAGGATCCAGGCCCGCCAGGAAAAAATGGGAGACCGGAAGAGAAGATCCATCACGCGGCAAGGTGAACGTCATGGGCGGAGTCAGCTAGATCTACAGCTTCGATCAACAGTTTGAGGCATTTGAGACAACAGCAAAAACAGCAGCGGCAAAGTCGAAGGCGCCTTAAGAGGAGTCACAGGCCATGAAACAGGTCAACTTTCCAACCACACCTTCGGTGGCAGGCGCGCTGAGAGCCACAGATTTCGCCAGATCAGCCGTTGTGGGCTCGATCCACTGTGTCGCCCAGGCTGGTTGTAGGCCCAGCACCACCACCAGTGTTGCCAAGACAGCAGCCGGCAGCCGTTCCCTCACCTGTTGTCGCGACATAGCCGTGGCCACTTCCGATAGCCGACCAAAAAAGGCGCGGTTCACCATCAGTAGGAAATAAGCTGCCGTTAACCCTGTCCCCATCATGCACAACAAGGTCTGTAGCGGAAACGCGGGGAAGCTGCCCCGAAAGATGGCGAACTCGGCGATAAAGCCCACCATGCCGGGTGTACCGCCGCTGGCCATCACCCCCAGCACCATTAAGCTACCAATCAACGGCAAGCCCCGCTCTGGGTTGAGCAACCCTTGCAACAACCTCAGATCCCGTGTGCCGGTGTTGGTGTAGACGGCTCCCACCAGTAGAAACAGTAGCGCCGAGATCAGGCCGTGGCTGACCATCTGGAAGACGGATCCCACCAGGGATAGAGGGGTTGCCGCTGCCGTTGCCAAGAGAATGTAGCCCATGTGGGCAATGGAGCTGTAGGCCACCAGCTTTTTCATGTCCTGCTGCACCAAGGCGTTCAGGGATCCATACAGCACGTTAACCACCGCCCAACCGGCCAGCCAGGGCCCTGCCTGCTGCCAAGCATCCGGTAAGAGCTGCAGGCCAAAGCGCAACAGGCCGTAGGTGCCCAACTTCAAAAGCAGACCCGCCAGCAACACGGAAATGGGAGTGGAAGCCTCCACATGCGCATCTGGCAGCCAAGTGTGGAAGGGAACCAAGGGGATCTTGATGGCCAGCCCCAGCAGAATGGGAATAAGCAACAGGGTTTGTTGCACCAGGGGCAAGGGGTGAGCCTGCAGGACGGTATAGGTAAAGCTGTGGGCATCGCTCAGCCAACTGAGGCCGAAAAAGCCTACCAACAGCAGGATCCCTGACAGAGCTGTGTAAATCAAGAACTTGGTGGCTGCATAGGTGCGCTGTGGCCCTCCCCAGATGGCGATGAGCAAATACAGGGGGATCAGCTCCACTTCATAGAACAGGAAAAACAGCAGCAAATTCTGAGCCAAAAAAGCTCCGGCCACCGCTGCCGCCAGCATGAGCACCAAGCTGTAGTAGAGGCGGGGCCGCTCCACCTGGCCGCTGGCCCAAATGGCCATCAACACCAGTAGCCCGGTCATCACCACCAAAGGCAGAGAGATCCCATCCACTCCCACCTCATAAACCAAGCCCAACTGGGGGATCCAGGCCATCTTTTCCGCCAATTGCAGGGATCCAAGGTGGGGGTCAAAGATCAGCAACAGCCCCGCGCTCAGGCCAAACAAAACCCACCCAAACCCCAAGGCCAAAGCCCGGTGCAAGCCCTTCCCCGCCTGCTCGGGAATCAACCCAATCAAGATGCTCCCCAACAACGGGATCCCAATCAAAAGGCTCAACATGGCTCTCTCCCATCAATAGGCCAACCCCAAATGGGGCGAACGCAGTAGCCAAGCTGTAACCAACACCATCCCGATGACAATCACCAGCACATAGAGTTGCATCCGCCCCGACAGGGTGTACTTGAGGGCTTCGCCGCTGAAGAAAAAGGCCAGGCTCACCCCGTTCACCAAGCCGTCCACTCCGTTGCGATCCAGCCACTCCAATCCGCGGGAGAGGGCGCCGACCGGTTGCACCACCAGGGCTTGGTAGAGGTGCCCCGTGTAAAAGTCGTGGGCCAGCAGATCCTGCAACTCCGGCCAGGGCAGATATACCCTCCGTTGGTCCCCCCAGTACAGCCAGCCGCCAATGGCTGCCCCCACCAGCCCAGCAGCCGTCAGCAGAGCCGCCATCCACCTCAGCTGCGGGTTCCAGTCGGGATAGAGCCCCCAGCGCCCCAACAGCCAGGGCATGAGCAAGGTTTGCACCGTCAGGATGCCCATGGGCAGAGCCATCAACCAGCCCACCTCAGGGGCCCGGCGGGTTTTGGGTTGCGGGGATCCCAAAAAGACCAGGCCAAACACCCGCGCCAGGTTGAGAGCCGTCAGCCCGTTTACCCACAGCAGCACCCCCACCAGGGCCGGTTGCAAAACGCCGTACACCAGCGCCAGGCGGGCCAGCGTCCAAAAGCACCCCAGCGGCAGCAGGGCCACCATCCCCAGGGATCCCACCGCAAAGGCGGCAACTGTGGCCGGCATGCGGCTGCGCAACCCTCCCAATTCCGTCAGGTTTTGGGTAGCGGTGGTGTAGATGAGGGATCCCACCCCCATAAACAGCAGCGCCTTAGCCAAGCCGTGCATGAGCAGCAGCTCCAGGGCCAGCTCCGGCTGCTGCATTCCCACTGCCACAAACACCAACCCCAAGTAGGCACTCGTGGAGTAGGAGAAGGTGCGTTTGATATCGATTTGCGCCAAGGCCACCAGGGATCCGCCCAGGGCTGTGATCGTGCCGATGGCCACCAAGACCCCATTCGTAATCGGCGACAGGGCCAGTAGCGGTTGCAGCTTAATCAGCACAAAAGCCCCGCAGGCCACCACTGCCGAATTGCGCAGGATCGAGGCCGGGTTGGGCGCTTCCATCGCCTCGTCCAGCCACAGGTGCAGCGGAAATTGAGCGCATTTGCCCAAGGGCCCCGCCATCAAGGCCAAGCCCATCCAAGCTGCCCAGGTGGGATCCAAGCTGGCCGTAGCCGCCCAGTCCCGCAGGTCAGAAAACGTCAAGGCCCCAGAAAAGTTGGAAATTGCCACCACCCCCATCAGCAGCAGCAGATCCCCTACCCGCTTGGTTAAAAACGCATCCCGCGCCGCCGTCACCACCAGAGGCTGGGCGTACCAAAAGCCCACCAGCAAATAGGTGGAAAGGGTGAGCATCTCCAGCAGGGCATAGCTGAAAAACAGCGAGTCACTGAGGGCGATCCCTGTCATTCCCCCCTCGAAAAAGCCCATCAGGGCGGCAAAGCGACCCAGGCCCCAGTCCCTATCCAAATACCCCAGCGCATAGATCTGGGCCAGCAAGCTCAAACCGCTGATCCAGACGACGGCCCCCATTGTCAGGGGCGAGATCTCCAAAGACAGGGTCAAATCCAGATCGGCCACCCGAAACCAGGGGTAGTTCAGGATCTGGGGATCCCGACCCCAAACCTGCCGCAACAGCCAAAGGCCATGAGCAAAGGCGGCAAAAGTCAGAAGGATGTTGAGGTAAGCTGCCGGACGCGGGCCACTGCGCTTGACCCACCCCGTTGCCCAGGGAATGGCCAAAGCTGTTCCCGCCCACCCATAGCAAGGGATCCACCAACTGCTCTCCAACCCCAAAAGGTTTGACATCATTAAATTCTAAATAAAACGGAAAACTGGATCCAACGGAAATCAGTCAGGCTTTTGAATCGCTCGTTCTCTATTTCACGATATACCTGGCTCGAACGGTTCCAAAACCGGGCCGGATGGCTTGAGCCAATCTCGAAGTTGAGCGGCAATGCGCCGGGCGGCCCCTGGGGATCCCATGCGGCGGCGTCCATGGGCCCGCAACTCAGCCGCGTAGTTGGGATCGGCGGCCAGGCGTTCCAGAATCCGGCCAACCACGGCGGGAGCCTGCTCCACTGAGGTCAGGTGGACGGCGGATCCCAAAAGACGAGTCTGTGCTTCGGCAAAGCGCGGGGTAAACTGCGGTCCCTCTCCCGGCAGGGTCACCACCGGTTTTCCCAAGCCCACACATTGCTCGGTGGCCGTTCCCGCCATGGCCAGCACCACCGTTGCTCGTTGGGCACAGGCGCCGAAGTCCCCCCAAACCAGAAGTACATCGCTGCGCTGAGATGGGATCCGAGCCTGAAGCGGGTCTCGTTCCAGGTTGGGGCTGAGGGCAGCATAGACTTGCAGCTCCGTTGGGAGCCGCTCCACCACCTGCATCATCAGGGCCCAGTTGCGATAGGCTTCCGGCGGACGGGATCCGGGCAAGAGCAGCAAGGCCGGTCGGTGGGGATCCAAAGGCAATGTCCCGCGTGGCTCTAGGCCATCCATCATCGGGTTGCCCAGGTAAAAGGCCCTCAGGCCCCGTTTTTGCAAAGCTGTAGCCGTCAGCTCATCCCGCAAAAAAGAACCCAGGCAGCGTCGGTGGGCCATCAGCCAGCGCTCCCAGGGCAGGTAATCGGAAATCGGCTGCCCAAAAGGGATCCAGGGGCGTCGGTAGGGCCCCCGTTCATCTCGCCAGTAATAGTCCGACTTGGCCGTGCCCACAAAGACGTAGGGGATCCCGCTCCACCACGCCATCAGCAAGGGCACAATATCCCCCACGGCCAGCACCAGGTTCCTCTGGGCTGCTGCCCGCCGAACCAACGCCAATTGCCGCCCCGTCAGCCCCAGCAAACCGGCCCGCAAATCCCGCCACAACTGCCGCCAATCCTGATAAATAAACCCCCCCGACGGCATCACCTGGGCAATGGGCAGCAGGGGGATCCCTTGGCGTTGGTAGGCTGTCCCTTCTCCCACAATCGGCAAGGCTTGCACCGGGATCCCCAGTTGGACTAGGGCAACAGCAAGGCGACTGCCCACCTCATCTTCCCCGTGTCCATTGCTCAGACACAGCACCTGCGGTGGATTCGTTGGATTCCATTGGGTTTCCACAGCTTGCCGTAGGCGCAATCTGGGCTGAATCAAGAGGGATCCCCCAGCTCACCAGAAATCTCCTCATAGAATAGAGCCAATCCAAGAGGGGAACCCGGGAGATGATCCGAAATGAGCGACAACGAGCCGAACTGATTGCAGCGGTAGAGGCCCTTCAGCTGGAAGGCCCCTACTTTATAGAAGAGCGCCTCGCCCGCCATCGCGGCCCTTTCTTGCGGGCAGTGAAAGATGTGCCTGTAGGGGGAACTTGGTGGGAGATCCGCTACTTTCCCGCCTGCGAGCGCTATGCTTGGGCCTACTTGCCGGAAGGGGCCGGCCCACGGGCCTTCGCCTGGGGACACACGCCGCAGCAAGCCTTTCTTAACGCCTTATGGCATCACCCTCTTTCTCCTCAGGGCCAAGGACAGCCTCAGGGAAACCATTCCGATTTACAGTGAATTGACTACTCTCCACCCTACTGACTTGCTTCCGGCTAAGGGTAGGACGGGGCTTTAGGCGCATTTTTTTGGTAAAAATTAAGCAACTCTCTTCCCACGTATAGGGAACATGAAACCCCAGGCCGTCGCCCGTATTCTGGATGCCAACCTCGATCGAGCTCGTGAAGGACTACGGGTATTGGAAGAATGGTTTCGTTTCGGCCTGGAAGAGGGAGAGCTCTCTGCCGAATGCAAGGCCATGCGCCAAGCCCTAGCCCGCTGGCACAGCGATCCCCTGCGTTTGGCCCGCGATACCCCCGCCGATCCAGGCACCCAGATCTCCCACCCCCAAGAGGAGCAACGGCGGGATCTCCGCCACCTCTTGCAAGCCAATTGCAGCCGTGTGCAAGAAGCCCTGCGGGTGTTAGAAGAATACGGCAAGTTGGCCGAATCCCACCACTGGGTGGCCCCTGGCCTGGCCAAGCTGGCCAAAGGCATGCGCTATCGGCTCTACGTCTTGGAAAGTGAACTGCTGGGCGGATCCCTGCGGCAGCGTCTCCTGGCAGCCCATCTTTATTTGGTGACCAGCCCTGTGCCCCACTGGCTAGAGGTGGTGGAAAAATCCCTGCGGGGCGGGGTGACCCTGGTGCAATATCGCCGCAAAAACCTCCCCGACGGCGAGATGCTGCGGGATCTCAAACAGCTGCGGCAGCTGTGCAACCGCTACCAGGCGCTGATGATCGTCAACGACCGGGTGGACTTGGCTCTGGTCAGCCAGGCAGATGGGGTTCACCTGGGCCAGACGGATCTGCCGGTCGCCCAAGCTCGGCACCTCCTGGGATCCCAGCGGCTCATTGGCCTGTCCACCACCAACGCCGAAGAGCTGGCCCAAGCCCTGAACAGCGACGTGGACTACATTGGCGTCGGCCCCGTTTACCCCACCCCCACCAAAGCGGAGAAACCCCCCGCCGGCTTGGAGTATGTGCGCCTGGCTGCCGAGAAAGCCCACCTGCCCTGGTTTGCCATCGGCGGCATCGATCCCCACAACCTGCCCGAGGTGCGTCGAGCTGGGGCCACCCGTGTAGCTGTGGTGCGGGCTTTGATGGAAGCTGCCGATCCCACCCAGACAGCCCGCACCATGCTGGCCGAACTGCAAGGGATCCCTGCCCTATCCTAAAGATCAACCGTGAAGCTCAACCGTGAGCATTTTGCTGCTTATTGGCTGTTCCAATCCAAATGGTTTCTGAACAAGTGAGAGGAAGATGAAGTAAGGATGTTCTAAACTCCAGAGGCGATGACAGAAGCCGCAAGAAAAACAAATCCAGACAGCAGGGATCCTGCCCTGGTCGAGATCCCGGCGGAGCTGCAAGCAGGGCTGGTGACAGAGCTGGATTTGATGATCCGGGCCCGCTACCCCCTGGTTTACTTGGTCTCTCCAGAAGAAGAGCCTGCCGATGCCGTGCTAACCCAAGTAGCCAGACGGACAGACCCACCGCGGCAATTGTTGTTCTGGGACTTGGTGCGGGGCTGGCAAGATACAGGCGAGGATCGGGGCTCCATCATGGCAGCTCTGGGGCGGGTGTGGCGCTCTGCCCCCAACGAGGACACCCTGTTTGTGCTGCGGGATCTGCACTTTGTGTTGCGCAACGCCAGCAGCGACAAAAACGCTCCCATCATCCGGGAGCTGAAAAACCTCAGCCGCGAGCTAAAACGCACCCGCAAGATGCTGATCCTGCTCAGCCACACCCTGGAAGTGCCCAGCGACCTGACGGAGGAGATCACCGTCGTCGATATTCCCCTGCCCAACAGCGAAGAGATCAGCCGCCTCATCCAGCTCTATGTGGCTCCAGATAAGCTCAAGCTTACCCCTCTGGCCCGCGAGCAACTGGTCAAAGCCTGTCAAGGGCTGAGCCGAGAACGTATTCGCCGCGTTTTGGCCCGCGCTTTGGCCGCCAAGCAGGAGGTCAATGAAGCCGATATCGACCTGGTGCTGGAGGAGAAAAAGCAGGCCATCCGCCAAACCGGCATCCTGGAGTTTTTCACCGCCCGCGAGACCCTCAAAAGTGTGGGGGGCCTGGATAACCTCAAGGCCTGGGTGCGAGTGCGGCAAGAAGCCTTTACCGAAGAGGCGCGGCGCTATGGCCTGCCCAACCCCAAAGGCGTGCTGCTGGTCGGGATCCAGGGCACCGGCAAATCCCTCTCCGCCAAGACCATCGCCAATGAGTGGCGGCTGCCCCTGCTGAGATTGGATGCCGGGCGGCTGTTTGCCGGCATCGTCGGCGAGTCGGAAAGCCGGGTGCGGCAGATGATCCAACTGGCGGAGGCGATGGCCCCCTGCGTGCTTTGGATCGACGAGATCGACAAAGCCTTTGGCAACATCACCAGCAGTGCCGATGGAGATTCTGGTACCAGCCGCCGGGTGTTTGGCAGCCTGATTACCTGGATGCAGGAGAAGACCAGCCCCGTTTTCATTGTGGCCACTGCCAACAACGTGCCGCTGCTGCCGCCGGAGCTGTTGCGCAAGGGCCGCTTTGACGAGATTTTCTTCTTGAACCTGCCCACCCAGGCTGAGCGCAAAGAGATCTTCCGGGTGCATTTGCAGCGGTTGCGCCCCAGCCGCCTGCGGGAGTTCGACCTGGAAGCTTTGGCAGCCGCAGCTCAGGATTTCAGCGGGGCCGAGATCGAGCAAGCCATTGTAGATGCCATGTACAACGCCTTTGGGGGCAGTGGCAGCGGCGCCCGGCGGGACTTTACCCAAGAGGATATCCTGCAGGCCATCCGCGAAACCGTGCCCTTGGCCTCGATTGCCCGCGACCAAATCGAGAGTCTTAAGTGCTGGGCTGCTCAGGCGGGCGCGAGAACGGCCTCTCAAGATGCCCAGGTGCTGCAGGAGATGAAGCAGTGTTTTGCCTCTTCCTAAGATCAAAATTCAAAATGGGTAAAATCCACCTCCAAGCCCAAATAAAGCAGCTAGTATGCCAATACCCACAGCAACTCCAGCCGCTATCTTCAAGTTTTCTTCTAGGCTTTTAGCATCTGCCTTTTCCTTCATTGCAGTTAGCAAAAATAGCTGATCCTCCCCACTCAGCCCACTTATAAAATGGGGATATAGATTCGATAGGGACAGCTTTAAAATGATCGATCCTACTTCTACAGTGAAGCTCAAGCTGGGAAAGCTTCGAGTTCCTATCTTTCTCTATCTGGGCTATTACTGATTTTGCCTCTTCCTGTAGCTTCTTAGCGCTCTCAACTTGCGACTTGCTATATCCTTTATCAAAAATGGCCATAAAAAGACTAATAACTGAGATTAGAAAGAGCACAAGCCCGATTGAGCTACTTAAGGCACCAATGAACAAGCTCAGGACTAAAAGCGAGAGGGCACCCAGTATAGTGTCACTTTTGGTGGCAAAGGTATGATCAATTTTAGCTTCCTCTTGTTTTATTCCGATAGAGATCAAGTTTCTCCTTAACTCAGACTTAACTTGCTCTACTCTTTGGTTATAGTTGGCCTCGATGTTTTTCTTACGACGTTCTATCTCTTCTGCAGCTTCCTTTATCTTGTCGAAGTCAAAGGGCCAAGGTTTGCCATCTTGTGTGCTGTAACCGCGTTCTGCTTTTAAGTCTTGGTCATACCCGCTCCCTTTTGTGGGCGAAGTCTGGGAAAGCCTTTGGGAGTCATAGGCTTTTCGCTTCACAGGATCACTCAGGACCGAGTATGCTTCCTGAATAGACTTAAACTTTTCCTCAATGTACTGCCGCCCCTTAACAGGTGTATCTGGGTGAAGTTTATCGGGATGGTATTCTTTGGCAAGCCGCCTGTAGCTCTCTTTAATTTCTTCTAGCTTCTAGAGTTGCATTGGGCTGTAATTCCAGCTCGCGGTAAAGGTCTTTCATGGGAGGATCCGGCGCAGGGGGCCTTGTGCCAGCTACTTTGATGCGGGGATCCTATTCCCTGAGGGGAAGCCTTGCAAAGTGCTACTCAATACCTAGACTCTTTTTTAAGCCTATTTTAGGGATCGGACAGCTCCAGCCAAGCAGCCCTTGGCTCCTCCCTCAGTAGATGCTTTTTCAAGGCCCAACGTCCAGAAAGGCGGGGTTATGAGCAAGCTGCTGCGGCTTGCCGCGCCAAGACCCACTCCACCAGGGTGCGCACCCCATAACCGGTGGCCCCTTTGTTGTTGTAGCCTGCATCCTTCTCTGTCCAAACGGGGCCTGCTATATCCAGGTGGGCCCAAGGGGTTTTCTCCACAAACTGCTTCAGGAACAGGGCAGCGGTGATGGATCCCCCTGAGCGGGGGCCGGTGTTTTTCATGTCGGCCACAATGGAGCTAAGCCCCTCGAAGTAGCCTTCTTCCAGCGGCATGCGCCAGATTTTTTCGCCGGAAAGGTTGGCAGCTTGCTGTAGCTCCTGGGCCAACGTCTCATCCGGGGTGAACAAGCCGGCAATTTCTTCCCCCAGGGCAATCACACAGGCACCGGTCAGGGTAGCCAGATCGAGGATGGCATCGACGCCCAGCTTTTCCGCAAACACCAGGGCATCTGCCAAGGTGAGGCGGCCTTCTGCATCGGTGTTGTTGACCTCAATGGTCTTCTGGTTAGAAGCGGTGAGGATATCCCCTGGGTGGATGGCATGGCCGCTGATCATGTTTTCCGTGGCAGCGACGATGAAGTGCAGCTCCACTTGCGGCTTGAGGGCGGCTAGGGCCCGTGCAGCTCCCAAAACTGCCGCTGCTCCCCCCATGTCGGTTTTCATCATGGCGATGCTGCGGGAGTCGGTTTTGATGTTCAGCCCACCGGAATCAAAGGTCAGCCCCTTGCCCACCAGGGCCAATTTGGTAACAGGATCCCCTTGTGGCGGCTTGTAGGTGAGGTGGATAAACTGGGGCGGCAGGTCAGAGGCTTTGGCCACACCCAAAAAAGCCCCCATCCCCAGAGCCTCGCATTCTTCCTGTCCCAAAATCTCCACCTCTAGACCATATTCCTGGGCCAGTTGGCGGGCGGTATCGGCCAGGGCGAGAGGAGTCACAATGTTGGCGGGGGCAGCCACCAATTCCCGAGCCAAGATGGTTCCTGCCGCCATCTCAATGGCCCGCTGCAGCGCGACTTCGTAATCGGGGCGAGCCTGGGCCAGCCCCGGCACCAAAAGGGTTACTTCCTGCACAGAAAAGCTGTTTTCCTCTTCCCCTTTGGCTGAGGATTTAAACCGATTGTCCCGGTGCGCCACCAGTAGGCAGGCTTCGGCCACCGCCTGAACCCCACGCACCCGATCCAACCCCGTCTCCGGCAAAGACAGCATCACCTGCTTGGCTTTTAAGCTGTGAGCCTGGCGCAGGCCGTTGGCTGTGGCCCGTCGTAGGGCTTCTAGCGTTAGGGCCGCGGGATCCCCTAGCCCCACCAACACCAGTTTGCGGATCTCTCCTGTCAGGCGCAGGGCAACACTGCTATTCGGCTTCCCCTGAAACCCCTGCTCCTGAACGGTTTCCGCCACCAGCCCTGACCACGCCTTTTCATCCCAAGAGGCGATCTCAGGGGGCAGAGGAAAGCGGCCATTCCCGCCGGAAGCGGCAAAGCAATAGACCAGGGCACATTCCCCTTGAGTGAGTGGCGGCTCGCTAAGATGAAGCTGCATGAGAAACCCTTGACCAAGCTGTTGACAGCAGATCCTCAGTCTATCTAATTTTGCCGGCTCTTAGGGCAAGGGATCCCCCCTCTAGTGGGCGGGCCGGAAGATCCCGAAGCAGGAAGTGTAGCCGTGTAAAAAGGTGGATCCCCCAACGGGGCCGATCTCACCATTGCAAAAGAACCCCCCCAAGGGCAGCTCTCCAAGCAATTCCCGAAACCGTTGCGAGTCAAAATCGGGAGTGCCGTACAGGCCCTTGCCTCGCCCCAAACAGGAGAACATCAACGCCCCACAAGGCTCCGGCCTCGGTTGAGAGGGGCTTTGCCTCAAGTTGCGCTCGGCACAATAGCGGCTGAGGGCCCAACGCAGATCTTCTGCCGAAGTCTGGGCATCCCGCAGATGAAATTGCACCGTCTGGCCAGGGCGCACCTGATCCCCGATGGCCAGCGCCCCCACGCGCGGATCAACGCCCAAGATTACGCGAATGAGGAAATCTCCCGGCGTCGGCTCCGACTTGAACTCATCCATCAGCAGGCCGATGAAGAGAGAGTGGCGGGCCAATCGCTGATCCACGGGACTGAGCCGCTCTGCCAAGTCCTGCAAAACCGCTAGAGGAGGGCGACCCTCCAAGCCAAGAATCACATTCCCCTCTGCTTCCGTCACCCGCAAGGGATCCCCAATGGGGCGACACCCCTGGGCCACCACTGCATCCAGCACCACATTGCCGTAGAGCGCTAGCCCCACTGTGCCCTCTCGATACAGCTCCCGCCGAGGTGTGAGGGTACGCGCATCCAGCAAAAACAGAGCATTGCCCCGAGGGCCGCGGCCCCCACTGGCCAATCCCCCCACTTTGACGGATCCCGGATAGGCGAAATCCAACCCCTGCAGCAACTCTGAGATGCCAGAGGAAAATCCATCGGCCAAGAGCAGAAAATGAGGCTTGCTCTGCGGCGAAACCCCAACACAATCGACCCAGGCAGAAGGAGCCGCATCCAAGTCTGGCAATTGGTTCCCCCGCAGATGAAAAGGATGCAGCACCACCTCCGGCATGACCGCCAAAGACAAGGAGAGAGCCGGGCCATCCTCAATTTCATGCCCGCCACCCACAATGCCACCCCCGGAGCAGCCGATCAAAACGTCCACCTCCAGCAGCCCCGACAGCAATGGCAACACCCGGATGTATTCGCTGGCAAAGGCCGCCGACACAAACAAAACCCCCAGGTTGGGCCGCAGAGGCTGAGCGGGAACATACCCTGTCAGCAGCCCCGGCAAGCTGCCGGATCCCACCGTCTGCACCTGCCGACTCAAGGCACTTTTCAGCTGGGCCGCCTGAAGCTTGGCCTTGGCTTCCTCCACCACCTGCCGCAGAGCCGCTTCTAGGGAAGGGAGCTGGGAGAGCGCGTTCACCCACTGCATCGGCGTGTTCCTACGGTCTGGAGTTTGCTGTTTTTAGGCTAGCAATTTATGGCCAGGCTGGCTGTTCTGTGTAGTCTCGCTTTGGGACAGGATCAGGGCAGATAGGGCCGGGGATCCACAGGCGCGCCCCCGCCGGGGCGGACTTCAAAGTGCAGATGCGGCCCTGTGCTCCAGCCAGTGCTGCCGCGGCTCATGATTGTCTGCCCCTGCTGCACGTACTGGCCTGTGGAAACGTAAATCTGATGGCCGTGGGCATAGCGAGTAACAATTCCGTTGGGATGGCGAATGTCCACTCGATTGCCGTAGCCATCCCCAGCATTCCCCGCGAAGATCACCACTCCCTCCTGAACGGCTACAATGGGGGATCCCACGGGGCCAGGAATATCTACCCCTGCATGAAGGCGACCGCGACGGTAGCCAAAGCCAGAGGTGATTTGCCCGGAGACCGGCCAGACAAACCCACTGCTGCGAACCTGGGGAGGGGCTGGAGGGGGCGCTGGCGGAGCCTGTCGGGCGGGAGCTGGGGTGGGCTGCGTACCCGGCGCCGGAATCGTAAGGCGTTGGCCAATGCGCAGCCAGTGGGGATTGCGCAAGTTGTTGGCTTGAATAATGGATCGCTGAGTTACCCCATAGCGGGCGGCGATCCGTTCGATGGTGTCACCAGCTCCAACTGTGTGGGTCAGGGATCCACCGGCCAAGAGGGCCTGCCGTTCTTGTTCCATTTGCTGGGCCCGGCGTTGCTGCTCCGCCTGTAATCGAGCTTGGGCTTCGGCTTGGCGTTGGGCTTCCTCCTCTTGCTGGCGGCGCTCTTCCTCTTCGCGAGCTTTCTGGGCAGCGATCATCTCCTTCTGACGCTGGATCAACTCGCCCACATCGCCGGGGATGAGCAGGCGTTGGCCAATGCGCAGATATTCCGGGCGCTCCAGGGGAGTCGCTTCGATGATCCGCTGCTGGGGAACTTGGTAGCGGTTGGCAATGTCCTCCAGCGTGTCTCCCTGCTTGACGGTGTAGATCAATCCCGGTTGGCTGGGGATCAGCAGCTTCTGCCCCGGCTTCAGCTCAGTACTGGCCTGAATACCGTTGGAGACGGTGATGGCAGCCGCGTCGAGCTGATACATCTGGGTCAGTTGCCAGAGGGTTTCCCCCGGCTGAATTTCATGCTCCAGGATGCCTCTAGGCCCTTCTCCTGTCGGGATCCGTCTTTCTGCGAAAGCTTGGCGCAGTTGCTCCCTTTTCTGCTCGTAGTTTTGCTGCAGAGCGCCAGATAGCGTATGCACAGAGGGTGGGATCGGCTCTACAGCCGGAGATAGCGATCCCCAAGGGTGGCGGCTCAACTGTCGCTGCTGTAGGGTGGCGACCCCGGCTAAGCCCAGCATCAGCAAAAGACCGGTGGCCCAAGCCGGATATCCCCGACGCGCAGGAGCAGAATCCCCCGGCTCTGGATGGGCTGTCTCAGGCTCGGTTGGGCACCTGGGGGTGGCCGGCAGCTGCTCTTCCCCAGCTTCTGCGCAGGGATCCGCCTCCAGCTTCAGAAGCCATACCAGGCCCGTTAAGCTGAGAGAGAGGGCCAAACCAACCCATCTTGGCTTCGACCGCCCAGAGATAGGGGCTGGAGCCCACTCCAGAAGATAGGCTTCCTCGGCAGATGAATCCGCAGAAGTCCAGGACTGTTCTGAAGGGATCCCCTTTGGGGGTGGGGGGAAAAGGGTGCTCACGGCAGCACCGCGGAAATCCGGCTCCCCCTTTTGGGGACTTGGGAAAGTGGGTTTTAAAGGCATCCTCACACCAACAGGCTGACACTAGAGTGCAAGAGAAGAAGATGTCAAAATGAGGGGCACAAGCCCCTTGGCACCGAGCACCCCTGGGGTGACTCAAGCCGGAGTGGAGTTCGCTAATGAACAGGCTGACTCGCACTCAGGTTAGAGTACCGTAGTTAACAAATCTAGACAAGTCTTGGCAGATAATTTCAGCCAAAATGCTTGTCCCACAATGGTTCCAGCCCTTGGCCCGTTGAGATTTTGTCGAGCCTTATCCGATTCAGGATAAAATGTGCCATCGTACTTTTTTGGAAGACAAAGCCTGTTTTGCTGTAGCTGAAACTACAAACTAGGGATATCAATGGATTTGGTTGTCTACAACACATTGACTCGCCGCAAGGAAGTGTTTCAGCCGCTGGCAGCAGGTGGATCTCAATCCGTTTCCGTCGGCAATTCCCAGGGATCTGCAGCTCCAGTTGCGGAGGAGAAGCCCCTGGTGCGGATGTATGTCTGTGGTGTAACGGTTTACGACCTCTGCCACCTCGGCCATGCGCGTACCTACGTGGTTTGGGACATGGTGCGTCGCTACTTGGAGTGGCGCGGCTACCGAGTGAAGTATGTGCAGAACTTTACCGATGTGGACGACAAGATCCTCAAGCGGGCGTTGGAACGTGGCGAATCGATGCAGGCGGTGGCGGAGCGCTTCATCGCCGAGTATTTCCGAGATATGGATTGCCTGAACATCAAGCGGGCCGATCTCTACCCGAGGGCAACCCAATCGCTGCAAGCCATGTTCCAGTTGATCCAATCTTTGGAGCTCAAAGGCTTTGCCTACCGGGTACGGGATCCGATTCGACACCAGACCGACCCGTCTTCCCTCCTGCAAGCGGGACACCAGCCAGAGACCCCCACCTCTATTCAGTACTCTGTTTACTACTCTGTCCGCAAGTTCCCGGATTACGGCCAGCTATCCGGTCGAAAACTGGAGGAGATGGAGGCGGGAGCCAGTGGCCGGGTAGGAGAAGAAGGAGCTGAGAAACAGGATCCCTTCGACTTTGCCCTTTGGAAAGCGGCCCCCCCTTCTGAGCCGGGGTTTGCCTCCCCTTGGGGTTGGGGGCGACCGGGCTGGCACATCGAATGTTCCGCCATGGTGCGGGAGACCCTGGGAGATCACATCGACATTCACGCCGGCGGGGCAGATTTGATTTTCCCCCACCACGAAAATGAGCTGGCCCAATCGGAGCCAATCACCGGCAAGCCGATGGCCAAGTACTGGATGCACAACGGTTTTCTCAACATCAACGGCGAGAAAATGTCCAAATCTTTGGGCAACTTCACCACCCTGCGACAGGCCCTCGCCGTCTATCACCCCATGGCCTTGCGGCTGTTTCTGTTGCAGACCCACTACCGTAGCCCCATAGATCTCACCGAGGCAGCCATGCAGGCAGCCAGCCGTGGCTGGGAAACCCTCCAGAAAGGGATCCACTGTGCCCAGCAATTCTGCAAAGGAGAAAAGGGATCCCCTGATGCTGAGGCCATGCAAGCCTTTCAAGCTGCCATGGACGATGATTTTGGCACCCCTGGAGCGCTGGCTGTCGCCTTTGAATTGGCCAAAGAACTCACCCGCGAACACAACCTGCTCACCCATCAAGGCCAAACCCACCTAGAGCCTCAGGCCCTGAGGCAAAAAAGCGCCGCTCTGCTGGAGATTTTGGCTACTCTGGGATTCTGTTGGCCCTCATTCTCCGAATTCGAGGGATCCACAGAAGCAGCTACAAACGGGGAACTTCACTTTGAAAAGGGAGAGAACCAACTCATCCGAGAAGAGCAGATCGAGGAGCTGATTGCGCAGCGCTCGGCAGCCCGTAAGGCGAAAAACTTTTCAGAGGCAGATCGCATTCGGGATCAGTTGAAAGCCCTGGGCATCACCCTCATCGATCAAAAAGATGGCACCACCCGTTGGCTGCGAGAATAGGGGTTGCGGAGCACTTCTCAGACCTATAGTCACTTCAAGTCAAGAGTGAAACTGTCCCGTTGCCTTGCTTCCCAGCTTTTCTCTTCCTTGGGCCGGGGGTGGTTGCGGAAGCGGCGCAGAGCAGTCGGGAAGTGTCTCAACCTAACTTGTAACCATAAAAGTGAGCCCGTTGGTTGGGCTGTCACTTTCAGGCTATGACTTGTAAGATCTTTCCAAGAAATCCAAGGCGTGATTCCTCAGTTCGTGATAGGTTTTCATCTCGCGCAAATCATGACGACTGGGGCGTGGACGCGGCAGGTTGACATTTAAAATCTCGGCAATCCGGGCCTTGGGGCCATTGCTCATCAAAACAATTCTGTCTGACATATAGACGGCCTCATCGACATCGTGGGTAATCATGATAACAGCCTGGCGGTGTGTTTCCCAAATACCCAAAACCTCTTCCTGAAGTCGGCGTCGAGTGAGGGCATCCAAAGCTCCAAATGGCTCATCCATGAGCAATAACTTTGGCCGAATTGCTAAAGCCCGAGCAATTCCTACCCGCTGTTTCATCCCCCCAGAAATTTGATCGGGATATTTGTCGGCAGCCGCCTCCAGATGAACCAAGCGGATGTGCTCTTCGGTGATCTGCCGCCGCTCTTGACGGGATTTGGTTTTGAGCACCTCATCCACCGCAAGCTGAATGTTGTCCCGCACCGTTAGCCACGGCAACAATGAATATTGTTGAAATACCATCATCCGCTCGGCTCCCGGCTTGCGAATCGGCTTGCCCTCTAGGGTCAGGGATCCCTCCGTTGGTTGCTCTAGCCCTGCCACCAGTTTGAGCAAGGTGGATTTACCGCAGCCGGAATGTCCAACAATCGAGACATATTCAGTTTCACCTACGGTGAGATCAATGCCATCGAGCACCACCAAATCCTGCCCACGCGGATTCCGATAAGTTTTCACCACCCCTCGGATATCTAAGAAAGTATCTGATTTGGTTTGGAGACTTAAGCCCTGAGTAGCAGAAACTGGGTAATCCATGAAAAACCTCTCCTGATCGATCAATCAACATTGACAAGTAAGCCACGGGTCTGAACAAGATATAGCTTTTCCAATAGATCCCCATTGCAAGAAACGGGCAGCCGGAAAAGATTGAGGTGGATAAAGATTTGGATTCGATTGAGTTGACTTATCTTTTGGCTGTTGCAAAGTCGATCGTAAAAAAGAGAAAATGATAATAACTGCTGGCCTCTCATGGCAAAATCTCCGGTGGTAGAAAATTACAGGAAACATTCATAGGTTAAAGGCTGGGTTTTGTGAAAAAGGCTTGGCAAATGATGCTTGCAGAGCTTATCCCCTAAGCTGTTTTGTGGCTTTATCGAGAATGGGGTTTGTTAGACATCAGGATCGGCCTCCATAAGCTGTAGTGCGTATCCCCGGAAAAAACTGTAAAGGACGATTGGCGCGGATTTCGAAGCTATTGAGGTAACCCACGGGATCGCCGGGATCAAAGGCTTTGCCATCGATAAATACCTCCTCTGGCTCCACCTTAAAATCCTCAGCAGGGCAAGGGATCCCCATTTCAGCGGCGATCTCCCGATACAGATCGGTGCGCCATGCTCGCCGGATCTGCTCCTCCACATCAGCAGGGATCTCGGCGATTTGGTTCCAACGGGCCGCTTGAGTGACCAGCCAGAGTCCCTGAGATTGCCACAGAAACGTGGAGTGATCATGCTCTGGGTGAGGTAGATCCTCAGGCATCCGAAAAAACAAGGTACTGTCTGGCATCTGGCGAGTCCGGTCTTGCCCATCAAAGCCGCCATAGTTGTAGTTCCCCACAATGGCAGGTCTGGTGTAGCGCAGGGGAGCACCTGTGTAGGCGCGGGCCGAAATCAACTCCGCCACCTCCTCCCGGTGGTCATCGCAATACCGACAGGCTTCGATCATCGCCATCACCAACGAGCGGTAGGTGCGGGGGTTCTCCTCGATAAAGCTCTCCATCACCGCCAATACTCGGTCGGGATGTCCACGCCAGATCTCTTTGCCGTGGGCGAAGGTGAACCCCACTCCCTCATTGCCCGCAATGGCACGGGTATTCCACGGCTCTGCCACCATGTAAGCTTGCATGGATCCAATGCGGATATGAGTCACCATCTGTGGCGGGGGAATGATAATGATGCGGAACTCGGCCATGGGATCGATCCCGGCTGCCCCTGCCAGATAGCGAATGAAGTACTCGTAGATGGCGGAACTGAGCACTGTTGCCCACAGTCGCCGCTCGACGGGCAAGCTCTGGAAATACCCACGAAAATCCCGTCCGAAGAACTCCAGATCGCCGTCGTATTCATACCAAGGTCGTAAGCCGTAGTCCCACATAGCGCGGTTCATGGTCATGGCGTTGCCATGGCGATGAATGGTCATGGCCGCACACAGGGGAACCCGCCGCGCCCCTTCTGCCCCTAGGCGGGCATTGGTCACTGCTCCCGCCACCACCGGTGAGGCGTCCAAGCGTCCGAAGATCACCCCATCGCGAGAGTTGGCCCAACTGGACTCGCGGCTCAAGCGCACATTCAACCCATATTTGCGAAAGAAACCTTTCTCATAGGCCACGGCAAAGGGCGCACAATCGTTGACCGGCACATAGCCCACCGTTAAATTGGGTTTTTCCAGGGATCCAGGATCCACCACCGGCTCGATATCGGCAGCCTCCACGGCTCTGTATCCTTTGGCCGCTAGGATCCCGGCCCCCACAGCCCCCAAGCCCTGCAAGACTTTTCGGCGGAAATACAGTTTTGCACCACCTTCGGCCAGAACTTTCATGAAAAACCCTCCGATGGATAAGTCTGGTCAGGCAAGCGTCGCGTAGCAGAGATGGAGCAATGTGCAGATCTGACAAACAAACTGATCTAGGTCTGAAAATTTCTAAGAGCGAAGCTCATTATTGACATCAAGAAGAACCGAAAAAGAGAAAATCACCCGGCTTTAGGTCTGGGTTGCCGGTCGGTGGGTCACCCAGGTTTGAATTCGTCGCAAAGCCAGATCCAGCACCAGCCCCGTTGCTCCAATCAGCAACACCGACAGGAACACCGCGCTCAAATTGAGACGGTTCCATTCATCCCAGACAAAAAATCCAATGCCAATGCCGCCGGTCAGCATTTCGACAGCCACAATGACCAACCAAGCAATACCCAAGCTGATGCGCAAGCCCGTAAAGATGTAGGGTAGGGCGGCAGGCCAGATGATCTTGAGGATCCGTCGCCAACGGGGCATCTCCAGCACCAGCGCCACATCCAGATAGTCCTGAGGCACACTGGCCACCCCCAAGGCCGTATTGATGAGAGTTGGCCACAGAGAGGTGATGAATATCACGAAAATGGCTGCGGGATCCGCCGAATTAAAAATAGACAGGGCAATGGGCAGCCAGGCTAGCGGAGAAACCGGCCTCAAAATCTGGACAATTGGGTTAAACATCGCCATTGCCGATGGCGACATTCCAATCCAAAACCCCATAGGAATGGCCACCACTGCGCCCAGCAAAAAGCCAATCAAAACTCGCCGCAAACTCGCCAATAAGAGCCAGCCAACGCCCAAATCGCCCGGCCCACGCCGATAAAATGGATGAAGAATGTAGTCGAGATTGTCAACAAAGGCTTGTGGCGGAGTGGGCACCAACTCACTGCGAAAAAGAGCGACAACCCACCAAATTGCCAGTAGCAGGGCAAATCCGGCCATTGGCAAAATGACCTGTTCTCGCCAAACGTACCTTTGGATCCAAAAACTTCCCCTGCGACCGATAGCCACAAGTTGAGAGCGGTTCTGCATGTTGTTTGGTAAGGTGAGGAGAAGTGGGAAGAGTAAGCTAAGCAGCCGCCAGAGGGGGGTAGAAAGTGCCGATGGCAACCCTCAACCCCTTGGAAGGCATCCAGTCGATGTACGCAAAATCCCTCTAGGGCAGACGTACAGCTCTGTAGCCACCTCTTAGTGCCGACGGGGTTAGCTGACGGGCTAGAGCTAAGAGATGCTCTCCCTGGCGTTTGCTCAGAGTAAGCCCCCGAAATGGTTCCCCCGCTCTTGTTCAAAAACTGAACAGGATTAGGCTGGCCAACATGGCTAGATGCTATCAGGGCTGATTCTCGATGTCAAGGCAATGCAATTTTATCCAATTTTATCAATATATGTATATGCAATGTATATGCAAACCTGCTGTGGCAAGTCTCTCGGCTAAGGCTTCCAAGAGCCTCAATCCTCCAGTTGCTTAGCGCAGAGTTTGCAACTCTGAGCCCGAAGCCGTTTTTGAGTAGAACGCACGCATTTCTGTAAACCACTCCAATCGCGAGGGATCCCAGGTGTAGAACATGTGTCCGCCGCGATAATGACGTAGGGTGAGGTTGGCCTTCAACCGCGGATCCAACTTCATCAAATCCACCAGGTGATTCGAGGCAAAGTAGGGCGTGACCAGGTCGTAAAAGCCATGATGAATGCTCACCCGCATGTGGGGGTTGAGGGCCATGCTGCTGCGCAGCTCGTCCATTGCCCCGATGAATCCTTGCTTAAACTCTCCTTTTGGGGTGAACCGCCAGGACTTGAACACCTCCAGGTTCAGTAGGTGATAGGTCAACTCCGTTTCTACTTGCAAGGTCTCCCGCAAGTGGCTGTTGATGGCCGCCGTGAACAAGCGATCTAGCCCATCCAAGGTGGGATCGGATCCCTCGAAGGTAGGCCGATCCGGAAAGGGATCCACCGTGGTTACAGAAGCATCGTAAAGCCCCAGCACCAGTCGCTGCGACCGCAACAGCTCGCGGGCAAAACTGGCGATATCGATCCGCCCGCCTTTGTGGGCCACATACTCTGGAGATAAGCCGATCCCTGCCGCCATCTCCTGATACACCGCTTGCCGTTCTGCCTCTGGCATCGCCTCTCCCATAGCCAAGAGGGGCAGCAGACGTTGCCGGGCAAAGCGTTCTGCTTTGGGCAGCAGGATCTGCAAATCCTCCCCCCAGCCACACCGTCCATGATGAGCTGCTGTAGCTACGTAGGAAGGGAAAAGCGTTGCCCAAGTGCTGAGGTTGTAATCGTTGGTCTCCAGCAACCCAAACTCAAGTGCAGGCGAGATGAGAATGGCCCCCGACAAGCCTACGCCAAACTTGGATTGCAGCTCCTTGGCCAGCCGCGCCACCCGAAACCCACCGTAGCTTTCGCCGGCAATGAAAATGGGGGAAAGCCAGCGTTTGTATCGGGAAAGGAAGCCCTGAATGAACTCGCCCAAGGATTGCAAATCCCGTTCCACATCCCAGAAAGGTGATTCCTTAGGAGGCTCCTCCGCCTTGGCATCCGGCTGAGGGGGCTTGGATGCCGGATCGGATTTCTCCCGGGAATCTTTGGGGTCTTGAGAATCCTTAGGCAGGGCGCGGCTGAACCCCGTCCCCACCGGATCGACAAAGACCAGATCGGAAAAGGGCAACCAACTTTCGGCATTGTCCACCAGCCGCACCGGGGAGGGGGGCAAACTGCCGTTGGGCCCGAAGCAAATCCGTTTGGGCCCCAGCGCTCCCATGTGCAGGTAGGCAGAAGCTGCCCCAGGCCCACCGTTGAACACAAAAGTGAGAGGGCGGTGCTGAGAGGCGGAGTCTTGCTTTAGATAGGCGACGTGAAAGATCTCGGCCACCGGCTTTTCCCGCTGGAAAAGGGTCTGCCAACCGGCCAGCGCTTGGTAGGTGAAGCTTTCCTCTCCAGCCGTAAACCTGTGCTCGGTGGAGGAGAGGGGGGAAGTGGGCTTAGATTCAGTAGCCATGAAAACAGGGATCCGCAGTCTGATCCCCAGTGAATCACAAGTTGCCGACCCTCAACACTCCCAGAGGAATCTCCAAACGGCACCTCACAAAGTCAGCGGAGCTTCCAAAGTTAGATTGAAAGATTGGCCGGGGCGCAGCACCACCACCTGGGGAGCGGTAACATTGCCCACCACCACTCCGGTCACGGCGCCTCCTAAGACATTGCCCACCGAGACTCCGCCCGTGATCGCCCCCAAAATGGCCCCTGCGGCTGCCCCAATGGCTGCATCTTGAGCAATGGCCTCAGCCGAATACTGACGGGGATCCTTTTCGTCGTGGAGGATGTTGGAGGAAGCCCGCAGGCTGTAGGTACGACCGCCGAGAACAATGGAAGTGCCGACAAAGCGGGATCCGCCCGGTGCAGGTTCCATCTGTCCAAAAATGCGGCTACCCGCCGGGATCACCAAGCGCCCCTGGCTGTCAAAAATGTTCTGAGTAACGGCCACTTCCAGGGGATAGACGGTGTCGGGATAAAAGTATTGCGGCCCTTCGCTACTCAGGCTGCCGACCGGGATAATCGTCCCCTGCTCAAGGCGGTAGGCACCCAATTCAAAAAGCGGCTGAGCCGAACTGGGCAAGGGGGCCAACGCAGGGATCCCGGCCAGGCCAAGAATGGCTGCTGTTAAGATAGCTTTCATGAGTAGAGTCTCCAATGCTTCTCCAAGTTCTGCCGAGTTCTGAGCAGTTGCCTGAAGCTATTCCAAGTCAATTTGCTTCCTTGTCTCAGCTTCTCTCCATTTCTAGGTTATCGAATCCTTCCTAGGGCTTGTTTTCTCCCACAAGTCGATTTGTTTTCAACTGTTGGCAGTTTGGGTGGCCATCCTGCAGCACAACTTCTCTCAGAAATGCTGGAAGGCTTGTTGACGGCTGAGGGCCTGCCCGTCCTTCAGCCAGACGGTTCCCTGCGGATCCCAGCCTGTCACTTCTCCAATCCAAACGGCCCCTGGCAATTCTTCCAACAGATGCTTGGCCACCGACACCTCGGCACTGAGGAGCAGCTCAAAATCTTCGCCCCCATAAAGCGCCCACTCCCAGGCTTGGGCCGGGAAAGCCTGCCGCAAAGCTTCTGAAATCGGGATCCGCTCCACCTCGATCCTCGCCGCCACCCCGCTGGCCTGACACACCTGCACCAGGGCATCTGCCAAACCGTCGCTGGTATCCATACCGGCAATGCGCAAGGGATCCGGGATCCCTTCCAAGAGGGGCACCAGATCCAGGCGCGGGCGTGGGTATTGGTGAGCCCTGATCAACTGCTCGCGCTCGGCTGCCGTGGCTGAGGATCCCTGTTCAGGATGGAGAAGCAGCTCCAAGCCTGCCCGCGCATCTCCGTGGGGCCCTGTTACCACCAGCCAATCGCCGGGTTGAGCCCGTCTGCGCTGAATGGCCCGCCCCGGCTGCACCGATCCCAGGGCCGTGATCGCCACGAACCGATGCGGCGACCGACACAGATCCCCTCCCACCAGTTGGCATTCCCAGCGGGCGCAACAGTCCCGCATCCCTTGATAAAGCTCCTCCACCCAAGCAACCGGTGTGGAGCCCGGCAAGCCCAAACCCACCACCAACGCCTGCGGACGGGATCCCATCGCGGCCAGATCCGACAGATTGGCGGCCACCGCGCGCCAGCCCACCGCATGGGCCGGGGTCGTCAGATCGCTGAAGTGAACTCCCTCCACCAACACATCGGTTGTCACCACCAACTGCCCCTCCGGAGCAGCTAACACCGCCGCATCGTCTCCCACCACCTGGGCCGGACAGTAGCGCTGCACGATCTGCAGCAGCCCTGCCTCCCCAATTGCCGAGATGGGTAGGGGGGAAGGATTGCCGTTTTGTGGGGAAGAACTGTCAGAAAGACCGGAGAACAAGACAGACCTCTGAGGGTAGCGAGGATAACACAGCTGCAAGATCTGGTGGATGCTGGAGTCTTGTTGGATATTTCCAAGGATCCCGCCTGCACGCCACAGGCAAGCTGGAGAATTCTACCCCGCCGCCCGCTGTCCAATCAGGGCATAGAAGGGATCCCCGCCTCCGCCTGCCCAAAAGCCCAGCCAACCTATAGGGGCAGGCCGCTGGATCACCTTCACCACCGCAAACCCTGGCACCGACTCAAAATAGCGCCTGACCAACTCCACTCGCCCCGCCTCAGAGTTGTCCCGCCAAGCCTGGATCGCCTTCTGGAAAAACATGCGATTGGAGAAGCTGACGATGAACAGGCCCTGGGGCTTTAGGATGCGATACACCTCGGCAAACACCTGCTCTGGCTGCTGCAGATATTGCACCGAGACCGTGTTTAGCACCGCGTCGAAGGATTGATCAGGGAAGGGCAGAACTGGGTTTTGGTTCAAGTTTTGGATGAAGAAGTGATCCAGCCGGGGGTTGGCCGCCAGTTCCTCAGGGTTCATCCCATGCCCCTCCACATGGGCAAACTCCATCTCAGGTGGCAAATGGGAGACCCAACTGCTCATCAGATCGAGAATGCGGGTCTGGGGCCGCAAATGCTCGCGGTATAGATCGGTGAGCTGGCCGATGAAGCCAGAATCCACATGAGTCACGAAGCGAGGATAGCTGTAAAAGAGGGCATCGTCGCTGGGATCCAACTTGGAGCGCTGCCAATCCTTGAGCACCACCATGGCCAAACGGTTGCAAATCTTAATCAAAGCTAACATTTTGGAAGCTTCGGAAAAGGGGTGGGCGTGATACCTTAGCAGAGCAACAGTGGCCATTTCGCGAAGGACTCTTTGCCGTGATGTCTGTGTCTCACCCCTCTTCAGCGGCTCCTTCTTCTTCTGGGTCTAACTTTGGCCTGCGGGAGTACGTAACCGAACTGCAGCTCCACATGGCTCTGCAGGCTCGCAGCCTTACTCCTTCTCTCAGCGTTTCCCCAGCCCAGGACAGCCCCCTGGCTCTGGTGCAGCAGGCACAGGCGGCTATGGAGAAGTCCGCTTCCCGCCGATGGCTTTGAGGGGCACAGCCTGGGCAGAGAGGCTCAGGCCAAACTTTTGCGCAACACCCCCTGCACCAGCAGAACCGACACTACGACAAACCCCGTCAAGAGGCCCAGGGATCCCGCCAGGGTGAGATCGCCCCAGGGAGCCTGCAGCACCACATCGGCCCAGCTCCAGCTATCGCTGCGGTAGACATGGCGAATGGGCTCGATGGCAAAGGTGAGGGGGTTGAGGCTGGCCACCCAACGCAGCCAGGTGGGCATAAAGCTCAGGGGAGCCAAGGCCGTGCTGGAAAAGATCAGGGGCAAGTTGACCAAAAAGATGAAAGCCAGCAATTGCTGGTGCCCCGGCATGGCAAAGGCCAAGCCCAAGCTCAGGGCCGTGAAGCCCAAGACCAACAGGCCCACGATCAAGGCCACCACCGCCAAGCCTGGCCCGTCGGGGATCCCGGCCCCAAGGGCGTAGTCTGCCCCCACAATGACTGCCGTCTGCAGCAACGCCAAGCTGACGATAAACAGGCTAGAAGCAAGAACAATGGAAAAACGAGAGGTGAGGGGAGCCACCAACAACCGGTTCAAAAAGCCAAATTCTCGGTCGAAAATCACCGGCACTCCGGCATTCAAGGCTCCACCAAAAGCCGTAAACACGATGACTCCCGCCCCCAAAAACTGGGTGTAGTTTTGTCCGGCCCCGAAAATGCCGGCAGGAGCATTCTGAAACAAGGCTCCAAATAGAATCAGCCAGAGCAACGGCTGGATAATGCCAACCAGCAAGGTTGTGGGGCGACGCTGCAGTTGGATAAACAAGCGGCGCGTGAGGGCGAAGGTCTCCTGCCAAAAGTCAGCCGTCAAAAGGGGGATCGGGTTAGATTGAACCGGGGAAGAGGCAGAGGTCATACCCAAGCTCCTGTAGAGTTGTGATCAATGAATGTGTGATGAATGAATGCAGTATCTAATCCATCAACCAATACAACCAATAAATATCTCGATATGCCTTTGTACAGGGATCAATGGGGCTCGATCATGAGGGGATGAAGTTACTTTTTCTTTTTGCCCAGATTGGCCTCGGCAGCGGCCAGCTCCGCATCCATGAGGGTTTGCCCGGTTGCCGCCAAATACACATCATCCAAGCTGGGACGAGATTGGGTGCTGCTGAACACCTCCAGCCCATGAGCTTGCAAGTGAGCGCGGATCTGGCTGAGGGGATCCTCCCCATTCCGCTGCACCACCAGGTTCAGGGCGTTGCCCTGGGCGCTGTTGATCACCACCTTCTGGACAAAGGGCAGGGATCCCAGCAGTTGGGCACCCCGCTGGGCCAGTTCTGCCGGGGCAAATTCCTGCAGCTTGACGGTGATGCGCTCGCCGCCGACGCGGGTTTTCAGCTCCTCTGGGGTTCCCTCGGCGAGCACCTTGCCCCGGTCGATGATGGCTACCCGATCCGCCAGCAGGTCGATCTCCTCCAGGTAATGGCTGCTGAGCACCACCGTGATCCCTGTGTTCTTGAGTTGGCGCAGAAAATCCCAGATGGCCAACCGACTGGGAATGTCCAGGCCCACCGTGGGCTCGTCCAAGACCAGCACCTGGGGTTGATGGAGCAGTCCTGCCGCCAGATCCAAGCGTTTGCGCAGCCCGCCGGAGTAGGTACCGATGCGCTGGTCGGCACGGTCGGTCAGCCCCAGCAGCTCCAGGACGGCAGCGATTCGCTCTTGGGCCAGGGGGCGCGGCAGGTGGTAGAGGTCGGCCTGCAACTGCAACAATTCTCGCCCGGTCAGCACCTTATCCAAGGCCACCTCTTGGGCGACAAACCCCAGTTTTTCTCGTACCGCTTTGGGGTTTTCGCTGGCCGGGATCCCGTACACCTCTATCCGGCCTGAGTCGGGACGGAGCAAGGTGCAGAGGCAATGCAAAGTGGTGGTCTTGCCCGCTCCATTGGGGCCGAGAATGCCGTAGATCTGGCCGGGTTCCACCTGAAAGGAGACATCCGCCACGGCCACTGTGGATCCGTAGCGCTTCTGAAGTTGCTGTACCAAGACTGCGGGAGTACTTGACATGGGCATTCACATTTCGCTCCCTCTAGGCTATCAAGCCTCTACAGAAGATGAGGGGTGGCGATCGCCCCCATTTCTTGCCCCTTGCCGCCAACCCCCTAGGGATGGTGGGAGCTGAACCGAGGCTCACGGTATAGTGGTTCAGGCGAATCCGGTGGGGGATCCCTGCCCATCCTTCAACCTAGTCCGGTTGGGTCGAACCCTCGCCAAGGTGTTTGTTGTGGATCTGTGGAGAGGAGATGAATGCTGAAGCCAAAGCGTGCCTCTTGTGGGGGCTCGGATTCCCCCACCGCAAAAGGTTGCCCTGCTGTAGCTTATATAACTTTGGCGCTCTTGGCGCTCAGCTTGGTCGGTTGCGGCGAGGGAACCACTCCCCTGGGCCCACTGGAAAATGTCTTTCTGCGGGCAGATGATTTTGAAATTACAGGGGGATCCCCGGCAGCGGGCGCAGTGGGGCCTTACCTACAGTTCAACATGCGGCGGCAACGGGATAACCAAATCCTAAATCGCCCCCTCAATGTCTATGTGGACAACGCCGGGCTGGCAGAGAGGCGGAATCCCCCTCTGGATAACCAAAACCGCCCCATCCTCTTACAGCGCTCGGTGGCCTTTTTGGGCAATGGCCTGGATTTGAACAGAGATGGCCAGCCGGATCTGCCCCCCAAAGAACCCCCCAGCTTCACCAGTGGCCCGCTGCTGCCCTACGCCCCGCCCAATCAGTGGCAAAGTCGGGCTGCCCTTGCCTATGTTCCCGGACAAGCCAATATCCCCGGACGGGGCCCCAGCGACCGCTTTGGCATCTATTTTTCTTCCATCCTGCCCTACACCGGGCAGCTTCGCTTCCGCGCCCGCGACGAGCTGGGCAATGCCTTTGCCCGCACCTTTGAGGTCACCTATCCGGCAGCAGCCAGCCGTGCCACGGTCACCGTCACCTTGGCCAACCTCACCGCCACTGCCCAAGAGCCGGTTCTCATTGCCATTTGTAACCAGTTGGGAGCTGCTGCCGTGGTGGGCCTGCGGAGTGGCACGTTCACCGAGCTGGTGGATCTCCTGCCGGCCCCAGAGCTGCCGGTGGATCCCATCTTGAGCGAGCCCATCCGCTATGTGGCCGAGGCTTATCAATTGAACCGCGATCGAGCCGTGATCCGCGTCTCCCAAAATCCCGCCGATCCCAGCCGCATGAGCGTTCCTCTACTGGGATCCGAAGGGGCAACCGGTCGGGCAGATCTGACGCTGGTGAACTCCGCAGGGGATCGGCTGACTTGCTTCAACGATCGGCTTTCGGATCTGCGGGATACGTTTTCTGACTTTTTCAGATAGCGATTGATCGCAGTTCTCCACAGAGCCAGTTGGCCGTGAGCTGGCGCCTATGCCTCGGTTTTCTCAGATCGTCTCAAAGTCTGCCGGAGAAGCCTGCAGAAGAAGCTCGAAAAATCTGTTCATAGTGAGCCTTTTTGAACTCTACTTCGCTGCTTCCTTCCGCTGGAACATTCTGTTGCCTTACTGGCAAAATCCGGCCCTAACTTGGGGCTGCCCCCTTTTCCTGTCGGATTGGAGTGCGATATGCTGGTTTTCCACCTCTAAAAGCGTGATTTATTCCAAACTGTTTTGACTCCTATGAATCCCCATCGCTCTCAGGTCTCGGTTCCTATCCTGCAGGAAAACTGGCACTTTCAAGAGCGGGATGCTTGCGGGGTCGGCTTTTTGGTGGATCAGCGGGGAAGAGCCAGCCACGACCTCTTGCAGAAAACCCTTCAGGCTCTCACCTGTATGGAGCATCGGGGTGGCTGTGGCGGCGACGGCCAGAGCGGCGATGGGGCGGGCATTGCGACGGCGATCCCCTGGTCGCTGTTGCAAGCAGAAATGGAAGAAATTCGAGCTTTGGATCCCGCTTACAGCGCGGTGGGGATGGTCTTTTTGCCTCAGGATCCTGCTGAGTGCCAGGCGGTGCAGCAGGTGATCGATGAATACTTGGCCACCACCGACTGGCAGCGGGTGGCTTGGCGGCAGGTGCCGGTCAATCCCGATTGCCTGGGGCCGATGGCGCGGCAGACCATGCCCTCTATCTGGCAGTTGATCCTTGCCCATCCCAGCCTGAGCGGAGATACCCTGGAGCAGCAGCTTTATCTGTTGCGGCGGCGCATTCGGCGGCGGGTGGAGGCTCAGTTTGGCTTTTATGCCCTGTACTTTGCCTCTTTGTCCTGCCGGGTCATCGTTTACAAAGGCATGGTGCAATCGGCGGTTCTGGGCCGGTTTTATCGAGATCTGCAAAACCCCCTCTACACCACTGCCTACGCCACTTACCATCGCCGCTTCAGCACCAACACCCTGCCGCGTTGGTCCCTGGCCCAGCCTTTTCGCTACCTTTGCCACAACGGCGAGATCAACACCTACCTGGGCAATGTCAACTGGATGGCCGCCCGCGAACAGACCCTTTCCCATCCCCGCTGGGGTACAGCGGTCGAGGATCTGAAGCCGATTATTGACCCCGGCACCAGCGACTCGGCGGGCCTGGACGCCGTGTTTGAGCTGTTGATTCAGTCCGGCTACTCCACTCAGCAGGCGATGATGGTGCTGATCCCGGAAGCCTATCGCAACCAGCCGGAGCTTCAGGATCACCCGGAAGTGGTGGATTTCTACGAGTTCTTCGGCGGCCTGCAGGAGCCCTGGGATGGCCCAGCGATGGTGGTTTTCTGCGATGGCAAAACCATCGGCGCCACCTTGGATCGGAATGGATTGCGTCCCGCCCGCTATGCGATCACCCGCGATGGGCTGCTGGCGGTGGGCTCAGAAGCCGGGGTGGTTGCCCTGCCGGAGACCGACATTTTGGAAAAAGGGCGGCTAGGCCCGGGGCAAATGCTGACGGTGGATCTGCAGAGCGGGCACATCTGCAAAAACTGGGAGATCAAAACCCAGGTGGCGGCCCAACACCCCTACGGCGAGTGGCTCAAAGCCCATCGCGTTCAGCTCAGCACCCAGGGCTTTGAAAATACCCCTCACCTCTCGGAAGAACAACTGCTCCAAGCCCAAACTGCCTTCGGCTACTCCTCGGAAGATGTGGAGATGATCATTGAGGAGATGGCGGCTACGGGCAAGGAGCCCACCTTCAGCATGGGGGATGATGCGCCGCTGGCTGTGCTGTCCACCCAGCCTCATCCCCTCTACGACTATTTCAAGCAGCGCTTTGCCCAGGTCACCAACCCCGCCATCGATCCCCTGCGGGAGAGCTTGGTGATGTCTTTGGATGTGTATCTGGGATCCAAGGGCAACCTGCTGGAGATCCGCCCTGAGCATGCCCGCCTGTTGCAGTTGCGCAGCCCGGTGCTCAACGAAGCGGAGCTGGCCGCTCTGCAGCATACCCCTTTTCCCTGCCACACGCTCCCGATTCTCTATCCGGTGGCTGCCGGCCCAGAAGGACTGGAGGTCCAGGTACGGGCTCTCTGCCAGCAGGCGGCTCAGGCAGTGCGGGGGGGAGCTGAGATTTTAATCCTCTCGGATCGCGGCCTTGATGCCGAGCAGGCTCTGATCCCACCTCTGTTGGCGGTGGGCACCATCCACCATCACCTCATCCAGGAGGGGCTGCGCCTACGCGCTTCCCTGGTGGTGGAGACTGCCCAATGCTGGAGCACCCACCACTTTGCCTGCTTGATCGGCTACGGGGCCAGCGCCGTTTGTCCTTATCTGGCCTATGAAGCTGTGCGGCAGTGGTGGCACAAGCCCAAGACGCAAACCCAGATGGCTGCCGGCAAGTTGCCCCAGCTTTCCCTGGCCGAGGTGCAACTGAAGTACCGCGCCGCCATTGAGGCAGGGCTGCTCAAGATTCTTTCCAAAATGGGCATTTCTCTGCTCTCCAGCTACCACGGAGCGCAGATTTTCGAGGCCATTGGCCTGAGTCAAGAGGTGATCGATCTGGCCTTCCGCGGCACGGTGTCGCGGGTGGGAGGCATGACGCTGGCGGATCTGGCCCGCGAGGGCATGGTGAATCACCAGCGGGCCTTTCCCGAACTCACCTCGAAAAAGCTGGAGAACTTTGGCTTTATCCAGGCGCGGCCCAAAGGCGAATACCACATCAACAGTCCAGAAATGGCCAAACTGCTGCACAAGGCCATCGAATCGGGTCAGCCTGCCCACTATGAGATCTACAGGGCGCACCTGCGCAGCCGCACCCCCACCGCGTTGCGAGACCTGCTGGATTTCCGCAGCGACCGGGATCCCATTCCCTTGGAGGAAGTGGAACCGGTGTCGGAGATTTTCAAACGCTTTGCCACAGGTGGGATGTCCTTGGGGGCCCTCAGCCGCGAGGCCCACGAGACCCTGGCCATTGCCATGAACCGCATCGGCGGCAAGTCCAACTCCGGTGAAGGCGGGGAAGATCCGGAACGATACCTCCCCATCACCGATGTAGGCCCAGATGGCACCTCGGCCCGCTTTCCCCACCTGAAGGGGCTGCGCATGGGGGACAACGCCAGCTCGGCGGTGAAGCAGGTGGCCTCGGGCCGCTTTGGCGTGACACCGGAGTATTTGCTCAACGCGCGGCAAATTGAGATCAAAATTGCCCAGGGGGCCAAGCCGGGCGAGGGCGGGCAACTGCCGGGCAAAAAGGTCAGCCCCTACATCGCCAAGCTGCGCCGCTCCAAGCCGGGGGTGACCTTGATCTCGCCGCCGCCCCACCACGACATCTACTCCATCGAGGATCTGGCGCAGTTGATCTTCGACTTGCACCAGGTGAACCCCCAGGCACAGGTGTCGGTGAAGCTGGTGGCGGAGGTGGGCATCGGCACGGTGGCGGCAGGAGTAGCCAAGGCCAACGCCGACATCATCCAAATCTCCGGCCATGAAGGGGGCACAGGGGCTTCCCCCTTGAGCTCCATCAAACATGCCGGGGCACCTTGGGAGTTGGGCCTGGTGGAGGTGCATCATACCCTGCTGGAAAACGGCCTACGGCAGCGCTCCATCCTGCGGGTGGATGGCGGCATTCGCACGGGTTGGGAAGTGGTGATGGCGGCCATGCTGGGGGCAGAAGAGTTTGGCTTTGGCACGGTGGCCATGATTGCGGAGGGGTGCATCATGGCGCGGGTATGCCATACCAACAATTGCCCGGTGGGGGTGACCAGCCAGAAGGAAGAGCTGCGCAAGCGCTTCCCCGGCACACCGGATCACGTGGTGACCTTCTTCACGTTTGTGGCGGAGGAGGTGCGCCAAGTCTTAGCCCAACTGGGCTACCGCTCTCTGAAGGAGGTGATCGGGCGGGTGGATCTGCTCTGTCCGCGCGCCGATGCGGTTCTGCAGAAGACCCAATCCTTGAACTTGGAGTGTCTGCTGCGAACTCCCCCCGGTTTTGATCCCAACACCCTGCCCGACTGGTTGGAGCATGAGCCGGTTCACGCCAACGGCCCGGTGCTGGATGAGCAGATCCTGGCTCAGCCGGAGGTGCAGAAGGCGGTGGAGACCTGCGGCACGGCCACGGTGGAGATCCCTATCGCCAACACCGACCGCTGCGTAGGCGGGCGCATTGCCGGAACCTTGGCCCGCTTGTACGGAGATACCGGCTTTGCCCAACAGGGGGGGCAGTTGGATCTGCGCTTTGTCGGCAGCGCCGGCCAGAGCTTTGGCGCTTTTACGCTGGCGGGGATGCGCCTGACCCTGACAGGAGAAGCCAATGACTACGTGGGCAAAAGCATGTGCGGCGGCGAGATCGTCATCCTGGCTCCCCCTGAGGCGCCCCGCGATCCGGCGGAAAATGTAATCCTGGGCAACACCTGTTTGTACGGGGCCACGGGCGGATCCCTGTTTGCCAACGGCCAGGCGGGGGAACGCTTTGCGGTGCGCAACTCGGGAGCGCAGGCGGTGATCGAGGGATCCGGCGACCACTGCTGCGAGTACATGACCGGTGGTGTGGTGGTGGTGCTGGGGCGGGTGGGCCGCAACTTGGGGGCTGGGATGACCGGCGGCCTGGCCTATGTGCTGGATGAGCAGGGCGACTTTCCCGCCAAGGTCAACGGGGAGATCGTGCGCATTCAGCGGGTGCAGACGGCGGCAGCAGAGGCACAACTGAAGAGCCTGATCCAGGAGCACTATCGCCGCACCCATTCCCCCAAAGCGGAGCGCATTCTGCAAAATTGGGAATCCTGCTTGCCCCTGTTTTGGCAGGTGATCCCGCCTTCGGAGGAGGGCAGCGAGCTGACGGATCCCTTGCGATCCCAGCCGCTGGCAGTGGAGTCTTAAGGATCTCTCAGAGCCTGCCGGTAACACTTCTTATCCCCACGACGGCCAGAGAGGCTGGTAAACTGCGAGAGTATACCTGGCCTTTTCATCCGCTTTAAATCACTATGAGTCCCAGTTCGCAAGCTGCTCAAACTCAAGCGCGAGTGCCCACCGAGACCATCCTGACGCCGCGCTTCTACACCACCGATTTCGAGGCCATCGGCAAAATGGGCTTAGGGGATCGAGAGGCCGATTTCCGGGCCATCCTGCAGGAGTTTCGCGCCGACTACAACCGCCATCACTTCGTCCGGGGTGAGGAGTTCAACCAAGACTGGGAAAGCCGCCTGGATCCGCAGGCGCGCCGGTTGTTTGTGGAGTTCTTGGAGCGCTCCTGTACAGCCGAGTTCTCCGGTTTTCTCCTCTACAAGGAGCTGTCGCGCAAGCTAAAAGAGACCAACCCCGTTTTGGCCGAGTGCTTTGCCCTGATGAGCCGCGATGAGGCCCGCCATGCCGGCTTTCTGAACCGCGCCATGGGCGACTTCAACATGGCCTTCGACCTGAGCTTTCTCACTAAGCACAAGTCTTACACCTATTTCGCGCCGCGTTTCATCTTCTATGCCACCTATCTCTCGGAGAAGATTGGCTACTGGCGCTACATTCTCATCTACCGCCACCTGGAGGCCCACCCCGAGGATCGCGTTTACCCGATCTTCAACTTCTTCAAGAACTGGTGCCAGGACGAGAACCGCCACGGCGATTTCTTCGCGCTGATGCTTCTGAGCCAGCCCAGGCTGCTGCAGGGGTGGGTGGCCAAGCTGTGGTGCCGCTTCTTCTTGCTGTCGGTGTTCGCCACCATGTACCTCAATGATGTGGGAGAGCGCCCCGATTTCTACCGCCTCATCGGCTTGGATCCCCATGCTTATGACATGGAGGTGATCTACAAGACCAACCGCGAGGCGGCCAAGGTGTTTCCGGTGGTGTTGGATGTGGAAAACCCTGAGTTTGTGCGGCGGCTGCAGAAGTGTGTGGCCAACAACGCCAAGCTGAGGGAGATTGCCCGGGGATCCGGCCCCTTCAAGGGTTTGCGCAAGCTGCCCCTCTACCTGAATAACTTCTATCAGTTTTTGCGGCTGTTTCTGCTCAAGCCCCGCCGTGCCGGCTTCTACTTGTGGGAGCAGCCTGAGCCCCGTTTTGAGGGAGCGGCTGTTTCTGCTTAAGCTGTCTGCTGCCTCGCCTCAGTCGCGTCAGGGGTGTGGAGCACTCTTGCAGGTAGGCCATCACAGGTAGACCATGAACATCGCCACCGAGATTACTCCCCTCTTTTTGCTGGGAACGCTGGCCTTTTTGGGTTGGGGATTTTGGCGGGCTCGCCGACGGGGATCCTTGGCCGTCTGGGTGTGGTTGCAGGGATCCCTGCTCTTGTTGCCGTGGGTGGTTTTCCTGGGGCTGCTGCTGCTGGGGATCTACCTCAATTTTGCAGGCTTCCTGGTGTTGCTGTTGGTCTTTACAGGGCTTTACATTGCTGTGGGGCGCAAGACCCGCCAGTTGGCCCAGCAGGAGCTGCAGGCCCGTCGCGAGCAGTTGGCTCGTCTGGAAGAGCAGGGGGAAGCCCCTTCGGCAGGGGAGGCGCCTTTGGAAGCGCCTGCGGTTCTGCAGCGGATCTCGGCTGAGGATCTGCAGGCCATTCAGTCTATTTTCGGCCTCGATACCTTTTTCGTCACCGAGACCGTCCCCTATGGGGAAGGGGCGATTTTTAAGGGCAACCTGCGCCAGGAGGCGGAGGTGGTGGTACCCCTGCTGGTGGAGAAGCTCAAAGAGCAGGTGGGCAGTCGCTACCAGCTCTTTTTGGTGGAGGATCCGGCGGAAAAGCCGGCGGTGGTGGTCTTGCCGGATCCCATCGTCAATTACCGCGCTTCCGTGGGGGCGCAGATCCTGGCGGGGGCGTTGCTGGTCTTCAGCTTCGTCGCCACGTTGGAGGTGGGGGCCAATCTCTTGGGCTTCCGGCTGTTGGATGCGCCGGGGCGCTGGGTGGAAGCCCTGCCGGTGGCAGCCGGGATCTTCGCCATCTTGCTGGTGCACGAGACCGGACACCGCTGGATGGCGGGCAAGTACGGGGTGCGCCTCAGCCCTGCCTTTGTTATCCCCAGCTTGGGCATTGGCACGCTGGGATCCCTGAACCGCATCCAATCGCCAGTGCCCAACCGCAAGGCTTTGTTCGACATTGCCTTTGCTGGCCCGGCGGCGAGCGGGATCCTGTCGCTGCTGGTGCTCTTGGCTGGCCTGAAGCTATCCGGCTCAGGAGGGCTGTATGTGCCTACCGAGATATTCCGCAGCTCCATCCTAGTGGGCACTCTGGCCCGGCTGGTGCTGGGATCCGAGTTTCAGTCGGAGCTGATCCCCATTCATCCTTTCGTCGCCGTGGGCTGGATCGGCCTGGCGATAACGGCCTTGAGCCTGCTGCCTGCCGGCCAGTTGGATGGAGGTCGCATTGTGCAGGCGGTGTACGGGCGGAAGACGGCGGCCCGCGCCACCTTCATCACCCTCATTGCCCTGGCGGTCGCTTCCTTTAGCAACGTCTTGGCCCTCTATTGGGCGCTGCTGATCCTGTTCATTGCTCGCGAGCCAGAGCGTCCCCCTCAGGATGAAATCACAGAGACCGATGGCCAGCGGGATGCGCTGGCTTTGCTGGCCCTCTTTTTGATGGTGATGACCCTGCTGCCGATTGCCCCGGCTTTGGCGGGCTTTCTCAATTTCCCCAACGGCTGATGGGGCACAGGCTCAGGATCCGCCCGCGCGAGGAGCGCACTGCCATCCATGCCTAGACCGGGGAAAGGCTTTGGCCCAAGCAGAGCTGGAAAGGGCAAAGGAGAGCATCTGCAGCGTCTGTTGGCCCAGGCCGTTCGCCATCACCAAGCGGGGCAATGGCCACAGGCCGTCTCGCTTTACCAGCAGGTGCTGCAAGCCCAGCCCACTCACCCGGAGGCGCTGCACCTCTTGGGGGTCTGTCGGCAGCAACAGGGATCCCTAGAGGAAGCAATTGCCCTGATCCGGCAGGCCCTTGTCCAACAGCTTTGGTTCCCCGATGCCCACTTTAACCTGGGGATTGCCCTCAAGCAGGCGGGGCGGCTGGCGGAGGCGAAAACTCACCTGCAACTGGCCCTAGAGCAGGGGGGGCCGGATCCAGAAGTCTTCTACCAGTTGGGGCTGGTGCTGCGGCAGCAGGGAGATTTGGAGGCGGCCCTTGTCCCCTTAGGACAGGCCCTAGAGCTGCAGCCGGACTTTGCCGATGCTGCCTACACCTTGGCCATTGTGCTGCGGGATTGTGGCCAAGAGGAAAAAGCGGCGGAGCTGTTTTACCGCCTTTGGCAGGCCGATCCTGCCGACTTGGCCGCTGCCCTGGGGTGGTGTGTGAGCCAGTTGCCCTTGCTGTACGCCTCGGCAGACCAAGTTCCCGTGGCCCGGGAGCGCTACCGCCAAGCCCTACAACAGGTAAAGGCCCGCTGGGAACAACTGCCGCGGGATCCGATAACCCTGGAGCAAGCGGCTGCCGGGATCGGCTCCGTCCAACCCTTCTTTTTGCCCTACCAAGGCCAGAACGACCGCGATCTGCAGCAGCTCTACGGATCCCTGGTCTGTGAGGTCATGGCAGCCCGCTACCCCCACCCCCCTCTGCTGCTCAAGCAACGCGCCGACAAGCTGCGGGTGGGCATTGTCTCCGGCCTGTTTCGGGATCACTCCGTTTGGAAGATCCTGACTCGCGGCTGGGTAGAAGCTTTGGATCGCTCCCAAGTGGCTCTCTACGGCTTCCACACCTCTCCCGTTCACGATGAAATCACCCAATCCCTACCCCCCTATTTCGAGCGCTTTGTGGCCGGATCCCGCAGCTTGGAGGAATGGCAGACGGCCATTCGAGAAGCCCAGTTGGATGTGATCCTGTATCCCGAAGTGGGGATCGATCCCGTCTGCGCCCCGTTGGCCGCCTTGCGTTTGGCCCCCGTGCAGGCCATGGCCTGGGGACATCCACAAACCTCTGGGCTGCCCACCATCGATGTTTTCCTGAGCAGCGAGCTCATGGAGCCGCCAGAAGGGGCCAGCCACTACTGCGAACGGCTGCTTCCCCTGCCCGGAATCGGCACCTACTATGTTCCCCTGGATATTCTCCCGGCCCCAGTGGATTGGCAAGCTTGGGGGGTGGATCCCGATAGGGTGCTCTATCTCTGCGCCCAATCCCTGTTTAAATACCTGCCCCAGCACGACGAGGTGTTCCCTCGCATCGCCCGGAAAGTGGGGAAGTGTCAATTTCTATTTTTGCGAGGCCGCTTCTCCCAAGGGATCCGCGAGCGCTTTTGGCAACGGATGCGGCGGGCCTTTCAAGCCTATGACCTGGCCGCTGAAGAGTATGTGGTGCTCTTACCAGAACTCTCCCCCGCAGAATATGCGGCCTACAATGCCCTGGGGGATATTTACCTGGATAGCCTCGGCTGGTCAGGGGGCAACACCACCCTGGAAGCCCTGCCCCACGGCCTGCCCATCGTCACCTTGCCCGGATCCCTGATGCGGGGCCGCCACACCTACGCCATCCTGCAGCAGATGGGGATTCTCGATACCATCGCTCATAACCTCGATGAATACGTCCAGATTGCCAGTCGGTTGGGCTTGGATCCAGAGTGGCGAGAGCAAATGGGCCAGCAGGTGAAAGCACGTCAAGATCGCGTCTACCGGGATCCCGCGCCGATCCGCGCTCTGGAAGAGTGGTTGCGAAGCCTGAAGACCTGAGGGGGCAGTTTGGGTGAAAGGATAAACGGGCGAGTGTTGTCCTCTTGAAGGGATCCCGGACAGATGGCAGGATAGGCGGGGTTGTCTTGCCGGGCTTTGCCCATGTCTTCTGAGTCTGCTCCCGGTCAGTTCCCCAGGCCGGAAAACGCCCCCGACAACTTGCCCTCCCTTTCAACGCGCCTGAAAGAGATTGCCGTGGTATTCCTGCGGCTGGGATCCCTGGGTTTCGGCGGCCCCCAAGCCCACATCGCCATGCAACACGATGAGGCGGTGATCCGGCGGGGCTGGATGAGCCAGGAACAATTTACCGAAGGGGTGGGCCTATGTGAAATGTTGCCAGGGCCAGCTTCTACCCAGATGGGGATCTATGTCGGCTATGTGCGGGCAGGCTGGTTGGGGGCGGTGCTGGCGGGGATTTGCTTCATTGCCCCTGCTTTTGTGATCGAGGTGATTTTTTCTTGGCTTTACTTTCGCTTTCAGGGGGTGCCGCAGCTAGAGGGGATGTTTTTTGGGGTGGCCCCGGTGGTGATCGCCATTATCCTGGCCTTTTGCTGGAAACTGGGCCGTAAAGCTGTGAAGGATTGGAGCCGGGGGCTGATCGCGGTGGCGGCCTTTGCCCTGCTGCTGATTGGGGGGGTGAATATCCTGTTGCTGTTCGGGCTGGCGGCTCTGGTGGGGCTGCTGCTGTATGGGCCCAAAAAAGGCCCACTATCGGGGATCCCGATTTTACTCCCTTGGCCAGTATTGACGTTGGCCCAGACGGTAGTGGCCACGGTTCCACCGGAAACCCTTATCCTGAGCAGCTTTTGGGGTCTGGAGCGGATTGGTGCCTATTTCTGGCCTTTGACCTTGTTTTTCCTGAAAGTAGGCGGCGCCATCTTCGGGGGAGGGCTGGTGATCATCCCCTTCATCGCCGACGAGGTGGTGGATCAGTTGGGCTGGTTGACGCCGACAGAGTTCTTGGATGGGGTGGCCATTGGGCAATTTACTCCTGGCCCGGTGGTGCTGACGGCAGCCTTTATCGGCTACAAGGTGGCAGGGGTGCTGGGGGCCCTGACGGCAACAGTGGCCATCTTTGCCCCTTCTTTTGCCTTTATTTTGCTGGCAGCTCCGGTTCTGTTGCGCATACGGCACAATGCTTGGGTGAAGGGATCCCTGCAGGCAATTACCCCAACGGCCCTGGGGGCTGTTGCTGCGGCTACAGTGCCCTTGGCCCAAAATGCGCTGCTACAACAAACAACTCCCGCTTCGCTGGTGGCTTTGGGGATCGGGGTAGCGGCCTTCATTGCCTTGATGCGCTTTCGCCAGCCCACTTGGCTGTTGGTGTTGATGGGAGGGGGGGCGGGTTTGCTGGCCCGAGGTCTGCTGGCCTAAAGGTTTTGCTCCCTGGCCCTGCTTTCTCCTTGGGGGTGAGGGAATGACCCTGATTCAGCCTGATGGCCACGGCACTAACTGGCTTGGGCCAGCCCTTCCTCAGAGGGATCCCTGCCTTCCAGGCGACAAAACAGTTGCCGCATGAGCAGCTCCCGTTGGCCAAGAGACAGGTGAGGGGCAAGGGTGCCGGGAAAGTGGGGCATGGCGAGGGTGACACGATCCAACAGGTCGGCGCGGCGATGTCTCTGTTGAATAGCCCAAGCCCGTTCCAGAAGGTTTTGGGCTGCTTCTGGCGCTAATCCCGCTTGCTCCGATAACCACGCTGCCAGTTGTTCCAAATCGGGGTCGAAGCGCAGCCGGTACATGTAGATCAACATGCCGATCCCGATCACCAAGCCCAAGCCACTGGCTACATAGGCGGCTTTGATGGAAGTTCCCGGCAGATAGGCCACCGCCGACACGCGCAAGATTTCGTAAGGGATGCGAATCAAGCTGTAGCCGACCACATACGTCCAAACCCAAGTGCCATCTTTAAGCTTGGGGAATCGCCAGAACATCCCCATCAACAGAGCAAACAGGGCCAGATTGAGGATGCTCTCGTAGAAAAAGATCGGGTGGAAAAACTCAAACTGGCTGTATTCCGGCTCGCGAGCTTGGGGAGGAATGTACACCCGCAGCGGCCAAGGGCTGTCCGGGGGAATAGGGGCACCATAGGCCTCGGAATTGAAAAAGTTGCCCCAGCGCCCAATGGCTTGGCCCAAAATTAACCCAGGGGTGAGAACATCGGCATACTTCCAGCCGTGGATCCCGGTGGCGCGGCAATAGAAGTAGAGAGCCAGAGCACCGGCCAGCACCCCGCCATGGATGATAAGGCCCCCCTGCCAAATGGCGAAGGCCGAGAGGGGGTTATCTCTGAACTCTGACCAATGGGTGATGACGTAGTAGAGTCTGGCCCCCAGAAACCCAGACACCACCAGCCACAGGGCCAGTAGCTCCACCCGTTCGCCGGCTTTGCCGGGTTCTTTCTCCAAATGACGGGATTCGGCCAGTGCTTTGGTCAAGATCAAGCCGACCAACACGGCCACTGCCATCAATAGGCCATACCAGCGCAGGCCCAGCCCTCCCACCAGCGGGGTGCCAGGGGGAAAACGGAAGACAAATTCTCCAGGTGAGCTGAAGGTGAGACCCAACAGCCCTGCACTCCATAGGTTCATCAACAACACGCTCTGCACCCCAAAATCCCTCAATTCAACTAACCTCACAGGCAAGATTCCACTGGGGGGTTTTGGACCCCATACCCCTACTCCCGCAGCACGTAGCCCACCCCACGCACGGTCTGGATGAGGCGCTTTTCCCCTTGGCCTTCGATCTTGAGGCGCAAATAGCGAATGTAGACCTCGATGATGTTGGAGTCGCCCATGTAGTCCAGCCCCCACACATGCTCCAAAATCTGCTGGCGGGTGAGCACCTGTCGAGGGTGTTCCATCAAGTAGCGCAGCAGGTCGTATTCTTTGGCTGTTAACTCCACTTGCCGCTCTCCCCGAGTGACCTCCCGCGTTACGGGATCCAGAATCAGATCCATGAACACCAACTGGCCATCGCGGGATCGCCTTGGCTGCCGCAAATAGATCCGTATCCGAGACAGCAGCTCCTGAATGCTGAAGGGTTTGACCACGTAATCATCCGCCCCGGCATCCAACCCCGCTGCTCGATCCGACACCTCATCTCTGGCGGTCATCAACACCACCGGCACGCGGTTGCCCGTTGAGCGCAGTCGCCGACAAATTTCCAAACCTGAGATGCCGGGCAACATCCAGTCCAACAGCACCAAGTCGGGGTTTTGGTCGCAGGCTGCCCTCAACCCGGCCATGCCATCGCTGGCTACGCTGACTCGATATCCCTCACAGGTCAGCTCCGTTTCCACAAAACGAGCCAGCTTAGCTTCATCTTCGATCACCAGAATGTGGGCAGAAGAGGGTTCAGGCTCTGGCATACGCTCTCTTGCTGAATCCAAGGAAGACGCCGAAAAACTTGCTCATTGCCCCCAAGCATATCTCAACCGTATGGATTGGCAGTCGAGATGACTGAATCCGTCCTAGCCTGCAACAGCCTTGTGGAATTGCCTGGGGTTGATATCAGCAAGTGCTTTGAGTTATTCAAAAGGCATTCATGTACCTTATCACCATGAGTATCCTAAGCCATGACCCTCTCTCCTGTTCGGCTCACCCCGCCCCTACCTCCCATTCGATGGGAAAAACTGCCGGAAGACTTTCCCTTGCCGGATGAGCCTGTGGAAAGCACCTTACAGCCCCTTTTGGCTGCTGCTCTGCGTGAGGCATTGGAACTCGCTCAGATGATCCCTGCCCAGGCTTTGATCGCCTCCAACTTTGGCCTTTGCAGCACTGTCGGGGACAAGGTGGTGGTGAAAGCCCCCGACTGGGTTTATGTGCCCGCAGTACAGCCGATTCCCGAAGGAGAGATCCGCCGCAGCTATACCCCCCACCTAGAAGGGGATCCCCCGGCGATTGTGATGGAATTCATCTCCGAAACCGAGGGCGGCGAGTACTCCATCAATCCCCACTATCCCTATGGAAAATGGTATTTCTACGAGCGCATTTTGCAGGTGCCTGTCTATGTAATCTTTCATCCCAAAACCGGTGAGCTGGATGTCTACCGCCTGGAGAATGGCCGCTATACCCCTGTATCGGCGGATGAAAACCGTCGCTACTGGATCCCGGAGATTGGCTTGTTTTTGGGGGTGTGGCGGGGACAAAAAGCCGAGACCAAAGCCAACTGGTTGCGGTGGTGGACTGCCGATGGGAGTTTGCTGCTGTGGGGGAGTGAACATATAGAGCAGGAGCGGCAGCGGGCCGAACAGGAGCGGCAGCGGGCTGAACAGGAACGGCAACGGGCCGAGGCGGCAGAGGCAGCTCTCGAACAAGCCCGCTCGGAGCAACGACGCCTAGCGGCAAAGTTGCGGGAACTGGGGTTGGATCCTGATGCGGCAACCGACTATTGTTGACTATCTGTTGATATCCCCCCATTTCCCCAGTAGGTGCGCCCTCGCCAAGACCGGGGTCGGCTGAGAGCAGACAGGATCACCCGCAAGACTGCCAAGGGATCCGCCAGCGGAGAGATCCAAAACGTCCAGGGGGGGTCTTGATAGGAGCCGCGAATCCCCACGAGCACACCCAACCGTAGGGCAAGCAACCCCAAGTTCAGCCCCAACAGCAATTGCTCCGTCAGGGAGAGGGAAAGCCCTAAGCCGATCATGCCCAGTAAACCCACCGCCGCCAGCCCAGGGATCCCTTGGGTGAGGACGAGGAGAGCTATATCCCCCCACAACTGGGCCACAGGGGTGGCATCTTTCAAATCGAGGGATCGGCCCCACTCTCGCCAAGTTTCGCCAAAAGAAGTGTACATGCGCACCTTGAGCAGGTGCCGACCGTCGTAAAAAGCTACTTTAAAGCCGGCTGCCGCAATCTGCCGCACCAAGGTGACATCGTCACAGAAGGAGGCCCGCGCCAGCGTGTAGCCGTTCATGGCTTCCAGCACCGACCGGCGCACTAGCATACATTGCCCATTGGCCATCGTCCGTTCTGGCAGGGTAGCCCTGTCTCCGGCTGCCCCATAGCGATAGATCAGGGTCACCAAAAGAGCCGGTTGCAGCCAGCCTTCCCCCCAGTGCTGCAAGATAAACTGCGGTGCCAGGGTGATCAGGTCGAGCCTTTGGGCCTGGGCGGTTTCCAGCAGGCGCTCCACCAAGCCTGGCTGGGGACGGGTATCGGCATCAATGCCCAGGATCCACTCAGAGGCCGGATCCGACTGGAGAAATCCGTAGTGCAAAGCCCAGGGGCGGCCCACCCATCCGCCGGGGAGGGGATCGTCGGTTACCAGACGGAAGCGCGGATCCCGCTTGGCCATCTGCAGCACTTTTTCGGGGGTGCCATCTTGAGAGCGGCTGTCCACCACCAGCACCTCCCGCAGGACGGAGCTCTGTTGGTGTAATCCTTCCAGGCAGGGATCGATGCGTTCCGCTTCGTTGAGGGTGGGCAACAACACGCTGACCAAGCCCGGCTGCAAAGGGATCCCAGGCTGACCGGGAGGCAGAGGGGAAGGGCGCCGCAAAGAGGGCAGCAGCCGCGCCAGCAGCACCGCCAGCATCGGCACTTGCATAACCAATAGACTCAGGGCGGCAGCATCTCCAGCCCAGGCAGGGATCCCGTTCATGCCAGTTCTAACCTGTAAGGGAAAAGTGTCCAAGAATGCTTGCAAGAGAAGCCCAGGGAGGACAAACTCATACTCATGGTGATTTAGCAATTCAAAATCAGTCTGGTTGCATCGTGCCTGTGCTCATTCCCCCTCAAACCTGCCGGGCTCTTCATGGATGTCTTCATCCGGCTCAGCCACAAGGGATCCCCTGTTACAGTTGTGAAATTGCACAGTGAAAGGCTCAACGCCGCGATTGCCCGCGAGGTACGGAAAGAGCTAAGCCAAATTCTCACCGAGAAACCGGGACATTTCTTGTTGGATCTTAGTCAGGTTAGCCTGATCGACAGCATGGGGTTGTCGGTTCTGGTTTGGGCGCATCGCCATTGCCGCGCTTCGGGCTATCAACTCAAGTTCTGCAGCCTGCAGGAGCAGGTCAAGCTGCTCTTCTCCATCACCGGCTTGGATGCCATTTACGAGATCTACCCCTCTGTAGAAAAGGCACTTGAGTCTTTTCCGTAGCTCTCCCTATCGGGTCAACTGAGAACCGTCAGGGATCAGCTTCTCAACACCTGGATTAGCCTAACGGTTGAAAACCTGCTCAGGGGGAGGGGTTGCTGTTTTGGTTCTCGACCGTCTGGGGCCGGTTCACCTGGGCATAAACTTCTGCCTGTTGCCGAATCTGCTCCCGAACTTGGGGTGGGGCCAACCGCGCTGCTTGCTCAAACAACTCAGGTGCTTTTGCCCGTAGGTTTTCATCGGTGGCGGAGCTGAGGGCTATGGCTTTGCCCAACACGGGGGTGAAATCACTGGGATCCGCCGCAATCAACTTGTCGTAGAGGACTACAGCTTTCTCAGTCTGGTTGTTGCGGGCGTAGACAAAAGCCAAGCGCAAACGTACATCATTATCTTCCGGCACTTCTTCAAGATCTTCCGGCACTTCTTCAAGATGCTTCTCCAGCAGGGCAATGGCCTCAGAGGTGCGGCCCAGGGTTAGCTGCACATCCACCAACTGTTGTAGCACTTGCCCATCTTTGGGATCCCTGTCGTGAAGGAGCTGGAGCTGTTCTAACGCCCCTTCAAAATCCCCCGTATCCTGCTGGATTTCGGCCAAAAAAGCTCGCAGTTGCCGATTTTCGGGCTCCAGTTCCACCAGCTTCTTCAGCGGCTCGATTGCCCCTTGCGGCTCGTTGAGCTGCAGTTGGGTGTCGATCAACCCCCGCAGGGCAATGGGGTTATCCGGCTCCCGCTCCAGCACGACGCGATAGCCGTCTGCCTGGGCCCGCAGTTGCTCGGTTACCAGGCTGGCCTCTGGAGATTCGGAAGGCCCGAGGGCCTGGAATAGCGGGCCAAAGGAGAAGCCCAAGAAAGTTACCGTGCCCACCACCAGCAGCAAAATGTTGAGGAGCTTGCGGGCTGGGGATTCTTGGGGTTTGGACTGAGGCATAAAGGGCTCGCGCAGAAGACTCCTCTGTACTCTATCATCGGCGCCGGGGCAGGCTGCGGGGTGAGGTTACCCAATACCCAAAACTTTTGAAAACAGCATCCAAGGGGAGGGCAATGCCGTACTGAATTTAGGTAGTGCTGAATCTTTTTGCCACCCCTCACTCCCTCTTAACCATGCGGATCACCTGTTACCCCGACAACCTCACCTTGGAAGCCAATCCCCTGCTCACGGTTCTGGAAAATCTGCTCAAGGCGGGGGTGCACCATGTCCATGCCTGTGGGGGCAATGCCGCCTGCTCCACCTGTCGCATCCTGATTTTGGAAGGCAGCCAAAACTGCCGCAGCATGACTCCTGCCGAGAAGAAGTTAGCTCAACGGCTAGACCTTCCTGTACATATTCGTCTGGCCTGTCAAACCCGCATCACTGGAGATGTCACCCTGCAACGGCTGGTGATCGATAAAGCAGATGTGGAAGTAGCTCAACATCAATTGCAGGCCCATTCGGTCGGCAGCCAAGTCACCGCCGCCATTCTCAGCGCTTCCCTGCGGGGGACGGCCAACTTCGACGAGGAGAACTTTCCCTACGATGTTGTCTACACCTTGGGTCGCTACTTCGCCCAAATGGGGGCCTTGGTGCAGCAATATGGGGGAGTACTGGCCAACCAGAGTGGGCTGAGAAGTTTGGCCTTGTTTGGCTTAAAACAACCCGAGCTGGCCGTACAGCAGGCACTGCAGGCGGGATTGGCGCTTGGACAGTCGGTGGCGGAGTTGAACAGGTCTCTGCGGCAACTCTCCTACCCCCAGGTTAAGCTCACCCTCGGGATCCACTACGGCCCAGTCCTTTTGCTGCCCCTCGATCCCCAAGATCCGCAGCGGTTGTCCGCCTTCGGGAAGTCGGTTCAGTTTGCCACCTGGCTGGAGTCGGTTGAGGATGTTTCGCAAGGGGGGGAACAGACTGAGGAACAGAGCTTTCGGTTGCTCATCTCGGCAGCCGTGTATCGAGCCGTGGAAGGGCAACTCCTGCAGGTGGAGCCTCTTTCGGTGAAACCTTTTCCCAACGCCAAACCCATCCGAGTTTACAGGGTGCACCCTGACCAAGTTAGCTTGCCGGCTGGCGAGGAGGAAGCTCCAGAAGCAGCCAAGCCCGAACCGATTGGATGGCTGGAAGCGCTCCGGGAATGGCTACAGGCTTGGTCTCGTTTTTGAGGGATCCCTTCAGGCAAAAACGCCATCCCTTTGCTTAACTTGGGCCTGCAAATAGGGGATCCCCATCCGGTGGCAGTAATCTCCAAAGCTCTCGCCAGGACGGCGCTCCTGCTTGTAGGCCTGCAGGAGAACTCTCATGAGCGGCACGATCTGGCTGATGTGTACCCGATCCTGAAACACTTGCGCCAGGCGATCCCCCTGCGGGCTGGCTCCCAGCCAAAGCTGGTAGTAGCCATCGGGGGCGGATCCCACCAATCCCAGTTCCGCCAAGTAGGGTCGGGCACAGCCGTTGGGGCAGCCGGTCATGCGCACCAAAAAGGGCGAATCCTGCAGATCCAGCTCCTGCAACAGCCGATCCAACTGGCGAACCAGCCCCGGCAAAGCCCGCTCCGACTCGGTAATCGCCAACCCACAGGTGGGCAGGGCAGGGCAGGCCATCGACAGCCGCACCAGTTGGGGGATCTCTTCCTTGGAAAGCACCCCGTGGGATTTGAGGATCTGGTTGATGGCCTCCCGCTGGCCATCCTCGATGTCAATAAAGATCACGTCCTGAGTGGGGGTCAGCCGCATGTCCAGAGAAAACGCCTCCACAATCCGGCGCAGTGCCGTCTTGAGCTGTCGCTCTGGGGTGTCCTGGATACGGCCATTTTCGATGGAAATGCCCAAAAACCAACGGCCATCCCCCTGCTCGTGCCAGCCCAGGTAGTCGTCGCTGTTGGGAACAAACTTGGGTAGGGGGCGAAACCGGGGCAATTTTTCCCCCACATACTCCTCGACAACGCGGCGAAACTTGCGGATCCCCCAGTCTCTCACCAAGTATTTCAACCGCGCCTGCTTGCGGTCGTAGCGGTTGCCGTAGTCTCGCTGCACGGCCAAAACCGCTTGGCAAACCCGATACACCGATTCCGGCGGGGCAAAGCAGAGCTTTTGGGCCAAAAGGGGCTGGGTTTCTTCCTTGCCGTGGGTACGCCCCATGCCCCCACCCACCACAATGTTGAAGCCCTTCAAGTTGCCCTTGCGATCCGTGAGCACAATCAAGCCCAAGTCCTGGGAGTACACATCTACCGTGTTTTCCCCGGCTACGGCGATGGCGGTTTTAAACTTGCGGGGCAAATAGACGGGGCCATACAGAGGTTCTGGCCCCTCCAGGCGCACCCCGTTGCCCACAAACTGCTCTGCTTCCCGCACTTCCTCATCCACCGGTGGGATGGGAACCGGCTCCCCATCCACCCAGATCTCGTAGTAGGCAGAGGTCTTCGGAGCCAACAGATCCGCCAGCTTGCGGGCATACTCTTGGGCATAGCGATAGGCAGGGCGATTTTTGTAGGGGGCAACCGGTGCCATCACGTTGCGGTTGACATCGCCGCAGGCGGCCAGGGTGGATCCCATCTGTTTGAGAATGCTGGCTATGGTGGCCTTGAGGTTTTTCTTGAGGATCCCATGCAACTGAAAGGTTTGCCGCGTTGTGGCTCGCAGGGTGCCATTGCCGTACTCATCGGCCAGCCGATCCAGGGTCAAGTAAAGCTGGGGGGGCACGTGTCCCCCTGGGATGCGGGTGCGCAACATCATCGAATAGGCCCGCTCCAGCCCCTCCTGCTTTCGCTGCTGCCGCCGATCCCGGTCGTCCTGCTGGTAAGCCCCGTGAAACTTCAGCACCTGCACCGCTGCTTCGCTGAAGTGGGTGGTGTCTTGGGCCAGCTCCTGCTGAAGGGGATCCCGTAGAAAGTGGCTGTCTGCCTTGATCTGCTCCACCTTGGAGCGCTTGGCCTCGGATGGGATCATGGGGGGCATTGGTGATCTCCGGTAAACCGGTCGGAATACTTGTGAATAACAGGCTATCACCTCCCTTGGGCGGCGTCCAGTTGGAAAAGTCAGCCTCCTATCCGGGTTTTGTCCCAAACCCGCAAAACTTGTCATTTGAGTCAGCTTGAGATCGTCGGCGCTTCTAGCTGGCCAGGGCTAGGCGGGCACCGTACTCCTGCACCGACCACAGTTGCCAGGCACAATTCCCCTGCAGCTCCAAAACCAGGTCGTGGTAGGCCAAGAGGGTGGGACGATGGCCGACGCTGATGTAGGTGGTGTTCAGGTGTTGCAGCTGCAGGTAGAGCAGTTTTTCGTTGGCCACATCCAGGGCGCTGGTGGCCTCGTCCAAAATGGCGTAGCGGGGCTGGGTGATCAAAATGCGGGCAAAGGCAAGACGCTGCTGTTCCCCTAGGGAGAGAGTGCTGGCCCAGTCTTTCTCCACATCAAAGCCGCCCACCCGCTCCGGCAAGTCTCCCAGGTTCACCTGGGCCAAGACTCGGATGAGATCTTCATCGGTGAGGTCTCGGCGGCGTTTGGGATAGAGCAGTTGATCCCGCAGGGATCCCAGCAGCATATAGGGTTTCTGGGGCAAAAAGAGCATCTCCTGAGTATCTGGGCGGGCGATGGATCCCTGGCCGTTGGTCCATAGGCCGGCAATGGCCCGCAACAGGGAACTTTTGCCGCTGCCGCTAACACCGACAATCAAAAGCCGCTGGCCGGCTTCCAAGGCGAAGGAGAGATCCCGCACCAGGGTTCGTTCTGAATTGGGGGTGAGCAAAGTGACGTGGTTTAGCGCCAATTGCTGGGCAATGCGAGTTTGAATGTTGCTTTCCCGAGCGCCGGTGTGGCGCAGCGCCGGATCTTCCAGAGACTCGTGAAAGGAGCCTAAGCGGTTGATCCCAGCGGCAAAACTGGAAATGCTTTGAATCTGGTTGGCCACAATGGAGAGGGCGCTCAACACCTGGCTGAAGGCAATGGTGGCCTGGGTGATGGTGCCGAAGTCTCGCACGCCGCTGAAATAAAGGGGAGCCACGATGACATAGGGCACAATGCGGGTGAAATAGTTGTAGGCGTACTGGAAAATATCGATGATGGCCTGCCAGATGATCAGCAAGTTAAAATTGCGCAAGGCCGCACCAAAGCGATGCAAAATCTGCCTGAGTTCTTGATCCTCTCCCTGGTAAAAGGCGATGGACTCGGCGTTGTCGCGCACATGCACCAAGCTGTAGCGGAAATCGGCTTCATAGCGCAGTTGATCGAAGTTAATTTTGATCAGCTTGCGACCGGCCAAAATGGCGATGGCAGTACCGATAGTGGCATAGACCACCAGACCCAACGCCAACGGACGAGAAATACCATAGAGAATGCCAGTAAAAGCATAGAGGGTGAGAATCGAGTCGAGAATGTCCAACAGGAAGGAGAGGGTGGTGCCGGTAAAGGAGCGGACATCCTCGGAAATGCGCTGGTCGGGGTTGTCGATTTCGGTGTTGGCGGCGTTGGAATCCAGCTCGTAGTAAGCCCGCTGATCGAAGTAGCGATCCAGAAAATGATCGGTCAGCCATTCTCGCCAAAACAGCCCTAGCTTGAGGCGAGTGTAGCGGTAGATCACCAAAATCGGAATGGCTGAGATAATCAGCACTCCATAAATAATCAAAAACTGCCAGAAAGTGGGCTCTTCTTTTTGCTGCAGAGCTGTGTCGATAAACCGAAAGATAAAGCTAATCATCACGTTCAGCCGGTTTACCGTCAGCGACAGAAACAGCAAAAAGGTGAGCAGCGCCCACTGCAACCAGCGCTGGCGAAGCTGCCGCCACGCCGCCCCAAAACAAAGGCTGCTCAGAGCCAAGCTGACCGAGGCCACCCACAGCACTGGCGAGGACAAGTTTCTCTTCGTTTGCGCCACCAATCCGGCTGCCACATTGGTAAAAAACTCTGGGAACAGGGCCTGACCGACCAAAGTTACCCCAATCTCCACAAAGAACATCAGGGCAACCACAAACACCATGGCCGCTGCCAGCAAGCCCAAAAAGATCCAGCCCCCATAGCGTACTCTGGGGTAAAAGTAGGGCTGGGCCACGGTGATAAACCGATCCCACAGTTTGCGGTCAAAGTTAAATTGAGAGGTTTGGGATTCCATTGTTGTGGTCGGCGGAGAGAGCAAGATCGACATCTCCCAGGCTAGCAGGCCATGGGTGCCAAGCTGTGTTCAACAGGAGCGGATTCATTGGGGGTGGAACAGGTTCGGTGTCCCTTCAACCTTGCAACCGGCTTTGCCAAGCCGATTGGGCCGCCAGCCACACCGTCTGAACCGGCACGTGCAATTCCTGGGCGCGGGCCACACAATCGCGAAACTCCGGCTGAGCGTTGACGATGCGGCCATGGTGGCGGGCTACCTTGATGTCTACCAGGCCGTAAGGGGTTTCCACCCGCTCGATAACCCGCTCCAGCAGGGTGCGCTGCTGTTGGAAGTGGCGAATGCCCAGGGTGGTGGTCTCCCGGAAGATGAGATCTTGACACTCCGGCACCCGATCCGGCGGACAGATGACGGTAAGCAGGATCCCCGGCCGCCCCTGTTTCATGGTGATCGGCTGGGTAAACACGTCCCAGGCCCCGAGGGCCAACAACTGCTCGCAGGTGTAGGCAATCACTTGGGGGTTGAGATCGTCGATTTGGGTTTGCAACACCGATACCGTTTCCGTTAGCTCTCCCCCATTGGCTTCCCCAATCCACAGACGAAGCACATTGGGAATGGGCAGCTCTTGGGCACCGGCCCCACGCCCCACTTTTTCCACCCGCATCGGCGGACAGGGGCCAAACTCTTCCGCCAACGCCACAGCCAAGGCTGCTCCTGTGGGGGTCACCAGCTCGGCTTCCACCCCGTTGCTGAACACCGGCACGCGGCCCATTTCCCACAACTCGATCACCGCCGGCACCGGCACGGCCAATTTGCCATGCTCTGTGCTCACCCAGCCGCCCCCAATAGGATGGGGGGATGACAACACCCGCTCCACCTGCAGCCAATCCAGGCCAATGCAAGTGCCGACAATATCCACCAAAGCATCCACTGCCCCCACTTCGTGAAAGTGCACTTTTTCCACAGGCATCTGATGGACTTTTGCTTCCGCCTGCGCCAACTTTTCAAACACCGCCAAGCTGCGGGCCTTAATGGCTGGGGAAAGCTGGGATCCCGCGATCAAAGCCTGAATCTCTGCCCAATGCCGAGCAGGGGATCCCCCACTCTGGGATCCCAGTACCTCCACCACAGCTTGCAGAGCAGGCTGCCCACACCGCTGCACCCGGCTCACCTGCAGGCTATATTCCCCCTCGATGCCCAACGCCTGGAGCTGACGGTTGAGGTACTCCAAAGGCACCCCGCAATCCAGCAGGGCTCCTAGACACATATCGCCGGCAATGCCCGCCGCACAGTCGAAGTAGGCTATTTTCATGCTGGAGAACTGGGGGTAGCCGCTGCCGCCGGGATGGATGGGATCCCTCTTGATTGTAGGCAGCAACCGGCCTGGAAAAGGCGATGGGAGAAGAATCAAGCTTCTCCAGAGTCGGAAGATTCAGAAGATCGGGCAGCAGATTCCCGCCACTGTTGGATGACGTTGCCCAAATTGCGCCGAAACTCTCCAATTCCCAGCAGGGATCCCGGCTCGGGATCCCAGGAAGCTGAGAACACACCGTAGCTGATGCCCAAAAAACCAAGGCCAAACAAAGTTAGCGACTCTGCCAAGGTGAAGTAGGGGGGCAGAGCGACCACATGGTTGGTCAAGAGATAGTAATTCACAAAAAAGCTGCTCAGACCTAGCCCCGAAGGGATCCCAGAAAACACCAGAATCCGCCGCACCATCCGCCGGCTGACCTCAGGGGGAATCACGGCAACAGGCTCCTTCTTGGCCGGCTTCTTCTCCACCTCAACAGAGGCGGAGGGGGAGCGACGGCGAAAGGTTTTGGACTGGCGGCTGGATTTGCCCACGAAGACAGATCTCCGATAGCGTTTTGGATGGGCTGCCTACTTTTTCACCCGGATGTTCAGCCGTTCGGCCAGCTCCCGGAAGCGGTCAGGAGAATGCTTGGCGATGTAGTTGAGCAAACGCTTGCGACGACCGATCATCATCAACAGGCCGCGGCGGGAGTTGAAATCTTTCGGGTTTCTCTGAAGGTGCTGAGAGAGCTGGTTGATGCGACTGGTGAGCAGAGCCACCTGAACCTCGGCAGAACCGGTGTCGGTGTCGTGCAGTCGATAGCTCTCAATGATCTGCTGCTTCTCTTGTTGCAATAAGGCCATAAGATCAAGGGACTGGATGCACTGCTTCAAGATAATAACATCGGCTTTTCCTCCCTCGCTATGGCCGAGGAGGGTTATGGAGAGAATGGGATATGACAACAACCTCTGGGGATCCTCCGGCACTGCCCGCTTTGCTGGAGCTGTTGAACTCACAAGACTTGGGAAATCGGCTGCGCGCTGTCAACAAAGCCAGAGAACTGCCTGGGCCAGAAGCCCTGACATTGCTGCAGCGAGCGATTCACGACGAGAATGCCCGCGTCCGTTATGCTGCCATCAGCCAGATGGGCACCCTGTCTGGCGTCGATCCGAACCTACTGTTGCCCATTTTGCAGCGCTCTTTGCGAGAGGATCCGGAGTTCGATGTGCGGGCTGCTGCCGCCGCTGCCCTGGGGGATCTCAAGCAGCCACAGGCCCTGGCCGATCTCCTGGAAGCTTATCGGCGAGAAACGGAGTGGCTGGTACGGTTTAGCATCATCGCTGCCCTGGGAGAGCTGGGGAACCCTGCCGCCTTCGACACTCTGGTGGAAGCTTTGCAGGACAAGAGCGAGCTGATCACCACAGCCGCTGCCGCTGCCTTGGGCGATCTGGGGGATCCGCGGGCCATTCCCTATTTGGATCCCCTCATTGATTCCGACGACTGGCAACTGCGCTACCGCGTCTGCATTGCCCTGGCCAAGTTGGGAACAGAAGCCGCTCGCGCCGGACTGACCCGGCTGGCCCAGGATTCCCAAGAACAGGTGGCCGTACATGCCCGGGCTGCCTTGGGATCCCTGTAGTTCCCTAGCTCATGGCATTGATGATGTAGTCAAAGTAAGGGGCGGCTTCAGCAGCTGCCGCCGGCTCCAACAAGCTGAGGGCAGCTTCCTTCAAAAAGACAATCGCATCGATCATGCCGGCGATGGGTACGTTGAGGGCATTGTACATTTCCCGCACCCCTATCAGGCCGATAGACTCAATCGGCTCTTTGCTGCCGGCAATAATGCCATAGGTCACCAGACGCAGATACCAGTCGTAATCTCGCAAACATTGGTTGTAGCGCTTGTCACCGTAGGCATTGCCACCGGGTTGCACGTACTCGGGCCGCTTGGCGAATAGCTGCTTCTGGGCCTGGTCAATGATGCGCTTTTTGTTTTCTGCTAACACCTGAGCGATTTGCAAGCGCCTCTCGCCGGTGGTCATGTAATTCCTGATGGCTTCCAGTTCGCTAACTGAGAGGTAACGCAGCTGGTCATCCGCGGTCTCGATGATCTGGTTGATCACGCTCACGGTAGGGATTCTCCTGTTTTCTAACTTGCTTTCAATTCGGTTCATCAATTCGCAACCCATCCCCCCAGCCCAAGGTCGGCCCAAGAGATGAGCAGGTAGCTCGGCAAGCCAGCGCCGCCGGCTGCTCCCAGTTTAGGATAGGGCAAACCTTCCCTCAAGCACTTTGGCGTGACTCCATCTCGAGACTGGCCCTAGATCCGGCCTCGCAGCCATTGGGCCATCTCATTGCGGCGTGGGGCAGCCTCCAGACACACCTCTTCGGTAATCCGCCCCTCTTGGTAAAGCCTAAACAGGGATTGATTCATCGTACACATGCCCTCATAGGAGCCGTCGGCGATCAGCTCCTCAATTTCATCCACCGCCCCCCGCTTGATGTAGTCGCGAATGGCATCGGTGTTGCGCATGATCTCGTGGGCCGCAGCTCGCTTGCCATCGGTGGTGCGCACCAGGGTTTGAGCGATGATCGCCACCAGGGTTTCTGCCAGCTGCAGACGCATCGGCTCCTGTTCTTCCGGCTTGTAAATCCCCAGCAGACGCTCGATGGTGCGGACGGCGCTGTTGGTGTGCAGGGTTCCAAAGACCAAGTGGCCCGTCTGGCCGGCCTTCAGGGCAATATCCACCGTCTCTCGATCCCGCATCTCCCCAATCAGGATGATGTCCGGATCTTCCCGCAGAGAGGCTTTCAGGGCATTGGCAAATTCCAGGGTGTGGATCCCGACCTCCCGCTGCCGCACCATCGATTTCTTGCTCTGGTGGACGAACTCGATGGGATCCTCAATGGAAATGATGTGTTTGGGAAAGTTGGAATTGATGTAGTCCACCATCGCCGCCAAGGTCGTGGACTTACCGGATCCGGTGGGGCCGGTCACCAAAACCAAGCCTTTGTGCTCTTCGGCAATGCGCTTCAAGACTTCCGGCGCCCGCAACTGCTCCAGCGTCAAAATTTTCAACGGGATCAGACGCATCACCATAGCCGGGCCAAGCAGGGAAACAAAGCAGTTGACCCGACACCGCACCAAACCCTCGTACTGGATGGCAGTATCCAGTTCCAAACATTCCTCAAACTGGCGAATTTGGCTCTCCGGCAGGCTTTCCCGCAGCCAGCCATAGAACATCTCGGTGGTGGTGACCGGGTAGTTGGTCAAAAGCATTTGCCCCCGATCCCGAAAGCGGGGCACTTCTCCTACCCCCAAATGAATATCGGAGTAGCCTTTGTCATAGGCTTCCTGCACCAGTTGGCGCAGGGTCAGGCCCGCAGGAGCAGCTGGAGCCACTGGGATCCGACCGGCAGCCGTTGGGCGAGCTGGTGGCGCAAAAGGCGGGGCAGCAGGATTGGGGCTGGGCGGCGGCACTGGAGGCCGAGCAGCAGCAGCCGGAGCCGGGGTGGGCGGGGGCATCTGAGGAGAAGCGGCAGAGCCCGGCACAGGCACCGGTACCTGAGGGGGAGCGACAGCCACACCAGGAGGAAGGGGCCGACCCAGAATGGGGTTGGGGGGGCTTTTGGCGTTGACAGGCCGGGATCCCATCCCTTGGGAAGCTGAACCGAGCACCGGATCCAGTTGCGTTGGAGGCTCCACCGGGGGCGTTTGAGCAGCCGGACGAGGCGGACGCTGCATGACCGGCGGAGCCGGGGGCTTCCAATCGGACTCCACGTCGGTGGGAAATTGATTTTCAGGGCTGACCTCGCTCATGACGGGCCTCGCTTCTGGCAGGGTTTGAGTCAATCTTAGGCTAGTATTCCCAGCCTGAGCAGAGGGTTAACTCAACCCAACCACCGGCAAAGCTCCGGGAAGCTCCCTAAAAATTGGACGGATGGCGAATGAGACTCAGAAACTCTTCGCGGGTACGGGGATCCTCTTGAAACACCCCCACCATCGAGCTGGTGACCGTCCAGGAGCCGGCCTTTTGTACCCCCCGCATCACCATGCACATGTGGGTAGCCTCGATAACCACCCCCACCCCGTAGGGATCCAGCACCTCCATCAAGGCCTCAGCAATTTGCCGTGTCAGGCGTTCCTGAACCTGCAGGCGGCGGGAGTACATCTCGACGATACGGGCAATTTTGCTTAGGCCCACCACCTTTTGCCTGGGGATGTAGGCCACATGGGCTTTGCCGATAAAGGGCAGCAGATGGTGCTCGCACAGGCTAAACAGAGACACATCCCGCAACAGCACCATCTCGTCATGGCCCTCATCAAAGATGGCACTGTTCAGTAGCTCCTCCAAAGACTGCCGATACCCACTGGTCAAAAACTTCAAAGCCGCAACCACTCGTTGCGGGGTTTTTCGCAGCCCCTCCCGTTGGGGATCCTCCCCGATCCCCCGCAGCAGCGTCTCCACCGCCGCCACCATAGCCGGATCTGAGACATCCGAGCTACCCAATTCTTCTTCCGCAAAAGTGGCTCGATCTCGAATCACCCGAGACTTGAAATGGGCTTTGTCATCCATTCGAGATTGCGAGCCAGATCCGGGTTTCGCAAGGGTCATAGCAGGATATTCCTTGGTTAACGAAAGGCTAAGAGAACTCGGTGCATGCAACTCAGCTCAGGTGGCATCCAGTCAAAGGCTGCGATAGCCAAAACCCTCCCAAGTCACGGGCAACCCCAAACCAGCCAGGTCTAAAAGGCTCCCACCGCAGGCATGAAGGTGAGATCTTCCACCACCGCGCCTGTGGGCAACCGAACAATGTAGGTAATCAAATCGGCTACCCATTCCGGCGAGAGCATTTTGGAACGGTCGAAGTTGACCCCTACCGTGCCCGTATCCCAGAGGGACGTGTCCACGGCACCAGGGCACAGGCTGGTGACCCGAATGCCATGCTGTCGTTCCTCTTCGGCCAAAGCTTGAGAAAAGCCCATTAGGCCGAACTTGCTGGCACAGTAAGCTCCCCAGTTGGGAAAAGCTCGCTTGCCCGCAATCGAGATGACGTTGACAATCGTGCCGCAGCGCTGCCGGCGCATTCCGGGAAGTACGGCTTGGGCACACAGAAAAGCTGCCGTCAAGTTCAAGTCGATCACTCGCTGCCAATCCGACAAAGGTAAGGTGGCCAAAGGGCCAACGTGGGCCATGCCCGCATTATTGACCAAGACATCGCAGACGCCAAATCGATCCAGGAGAGCCTGCAACTGCTGGGGCAGAGCCGCTAGGTCGGCCAAGTCCATGGGAAAAACCGCTGCCTTACCCCCCTGGTCTTGGATTTGGGCCTGCACCGCTAGCAGATCAGGTTGGGAGCGGGCCACCAGAGCCACCGCTATCCCTTGTCGGGCTAGGGCTAGGGCTACCGCTCTGCCGATCCCTCGACTGGCCCCTGTAATCAGAGCACGTTCGGGAAACTTTGTCTCAAAACTCATTTAGAACAAGCCTCTGGAGTGCGCCACACAAGCAAGCGCCGCCCAACCTGAGAAACTTCGTTAACTAAGTTTAACACTGATTTTCCGCTGCTTCGCTTGGAATCAGGGCGAGGCGTAGAAACCTTATTCTGTCCTGCTCAAGATCTGGCTGCTGGCTGTTGGATCTCGATCCGGTTGGACGGGATCCGGGGACATGGTAGTGTGGTAAAAATAGTGAAAATCTTTTGCAACAACAACCGTCATGGCTGAGTCTTTGTTTTCTCCAAGCCCCACTGCCGCGCGGGAGGATCCCTCCTACATCCTTCAGCTTGAGGGCATCAGCAAGGGGTTTCCCGGCCAGCGGCAGTTGGTTTTGCGGGAAGTCGAGTTTCGCCTGCCCCAAGGAGACATCCTCAGCATTGTGGGCCCATCAGGTTGTGGGAAAACCACCTTATTGCGCACCATTGCCGGATTTGAGCAGCCGGATAGCGGGCGGATCCTGCTGGGGGGGCAGGTTGTGGCTGGGGAGGGGCAGTGGATCCCACCGGAGCGACGGGGAGTGGGGTTGGTGTTTCAGGATTTTGCCCTGTTTCCCCACTTGAACGTGTTGGCCAATGTGATGTTTGGCCTCCGACCCACTACCCCATTTGCGTCGGCGGCAGGGGGTGGCAATCGCTCCTCCTCAACTGAGTTGCGAGCTGAGTTGCGAGGCGCTGCCCAACAGGCGCGGGAACGCGCTTACGAGGTGTTGCGGTTGGTGGGCCTGGAAGACTACACCCATCGTTATCCCCACGAGCTTTCGGGCGGGCAGCAGCAGCGGGTGGCTTTGGCGCGGGCTTTGGCCCCCAGGCCTAGCTTGATCCTGTTGGATGAGCCCCTGAGCAATTTGGATGTGCAGGTGCGCTACTACCTGCGGGAAGAAATCCGCAAAATCCTCAAGCAAACCCAGACCTCGGCCATTTTTGTCACCCACGACCAAGAGGAGGCTCTCTGCCTTTCCGACTGGGTGGCGGTGATGCGGGAAGGCCGTATTGAGCAATGGGGATCCCCGGAGGAGGTCTATCGGGAGCCGGCTACCCGCTTTGTGGCAGAGTTTATTACCCAGGCCAACTTTCTGCGCTGTGAGCGGCGGGAGTTTGGTTGGCAGGCTGAAGAGCTGCTGCACATCCCATTCCAGGCTTTGAGGGATCAGCCCGACCCCAGCTTGCGCTGCGCAGAGTTGATGGTTCGACAGGAGGAGTTGCATTTGCATCCTGATCCTCAGGGAGGCATTGTCATTCGGGATCGGCAGTTTTTGGGGCGAGAGTACCGCTATTGCCTGATCACAGCAGCCGGCAAAGAATTGCACGCCCTAGCCCGGGAAGCCCTGCCTGTGGGCGCGCGGGTTCACATTGCTGTTGGGCAAGGTCGGCTGTTCCCCCTCGCTGAGGGGTCCTCCGTGGCTGAAAAAGAGCCAAATCGCGCAAAAAGTAAAAGTGTTGCCTGAGTCGGGGTTCTTTTGCACACCTTTAGCAACCCATCTTCCCCGCGACACGAAAGCCTTCGCCCCAGATAGGGCTTAGACTGGCAAGACGGTGGTCCAGGCTGGTAGCTCCCTCTGGAGGGACAAACTGGGTAGGCTGTTGGTGGAGGATTCAGTGCCAAGCTATGCAGGGATCCCGCATCGTGGCAGGCCCATCGGAGAACCGGATCGCCTTGGCGGAGTTCCGGGTGGGCGTGGATGCGGTCATTTTCTCCATCGACACTGAGCAGAATCGCCTCCTGGTGCTGCTGGTGCGGCGGCGGGAGGATCCCTTCCGCGGTTGCTGGGCTCTGCCGGGAACGCTGGTGCGGCGCTCAGAATCCTTGGAAGCAGCGGCTTATCGCATCTTGGCCGAGAAGATTCGTGTTAGGAACCTCTATCTGGAGCAGCTCTACACCTTTGGGGGGCCGGAGCGGGATCCCCGCGAGGCCGAGGATGGCTATGGAGTGCGCTACCTGTCGGTCAGCTACTTTGCCCTGGTGCGGTTCCAGGATGCTGAATTGCTGGCAGACGGAGTGGAGGGCATTGCCTGGTATCCCGCCGACCAAATTCCCTCTTTAGCCTTTGACCACGAAGAGATTTGCCGCTATGCCCGCCGTCGCCTCTGCGCCAAGTTGGAGTACAGCCCGATTGCCTTTGACATTTTGCCCGCCACCTTCACGCTAGGGGAGGTCTATCAGCTCTACGGCACCGTTTTGGGCGAGGGGTTCTCCGACTACTCCAATTTTCGCGCCCGCCTACTGAAACTGGGTATCTTGCAAGATACCGGCCAGAAAAGTTCCCAAGGAACAGGCAGACCGGCAACCCTCTACCGTTTTGATGCGGCTGCTTTCGAGAAAATCCGTCATAAGCCAATGGTATTTGTCTAAGGGATCCCAGCTCACCAATGCTAATCCGGCCAGTCCAGCCAGATCGTTAACGTTCTCCCCACGGCTAAAGCCGGGGGATTTTTTCCATCGCTCCACGCTCCTCGCGCTTCGTTGCAATGGGCTACACGAGGGCCTATATCCTCGTGGGGGACGCCATCTCCTCAACTACTGAGATGCCAAAACACCCCAGATACTTCTACTTCACCTTTAACGCTGCACCCTTCCATAAGCGGGTGGAGCGAGTCTCCCGTCCTGTCATGAGACGGTGACTTATCCCCAGGCATGAATGCCGGGGCCTGCGACGCCGAGTTTTCGGTCAGCAGCAGCCAGAGAGCTGTGCTAAGATTAGAAACCATGATAGGTATTGTTTCAGGAGTTCTCCAAGCATGTCTGCAGCAATAGATATCGCTGATGCTACCTTTGAGGCAGAGGTGCTGCGCAGCGATATTCCGGTTTTGGTCGATTTTTGGGCACCTTGGTGTGGCCCCTGCCGGATGGTGGCTCCTGTGGTTCAGGAGATAGCTGAGCAGTATGTCGGCAAAGTTAAGGTTGTAAAAATTAATACTGACGAGAACCCTCAAACTGCCAGCCAGTACGGCATTCGCAGCATTCCCACCCTGATGTTGTTCAAGGGCGGCCAGAAGGTGGATGTGGTGGTCGGCGCCGTACCCAAGGCAACTCTGACCACGATCCTGGAAAAGCACTTCGACACACCTGCCGAAGCCTGAGGACAGCCCTGAGGCCAGGAGCCTGGATGTTTCAGAATGTAACTTTTGGGTTCTGCATTGGAACCTGGTTGATATTTTGTGCTGAGAACTGATTAAAGTGAATCCCAGAGAACTTTAGGATCCCAGCTTGACCGATTCTGTTTCTTCCCTTCTGCGAGAGGTTTTTTCCAACGCTGAGACTCGCCTAAAGCAGTTGGAGCATCACCCCAACCGGACAGCCTGGCTGCGTATTTTGCAGTCGCTGCAGCGCATGGGATCCCTAGAGCTGAGCCGTTTGGATGCCAAGATCTTGGCGGCCACTCTTGAGGATCTGGAGCAGGGGTTTGCCGCCTTCCAAAACTACGCTCATCAACGCAAGATCACCGTTTTCGGGTCGGCACGGCTAGGGCCAGAAAGTCCCGAATATCGCCAGGCCCAGTTGTTCGCCCACTGCATCAGTCAACGGGGGTTCATGGTGATGACGGGGGGCGGCAGCGGCATCATGGAAGCCGGCAATCGAGGGGCAGGGCTGGAGAACTCTTTTGGGCTCAACATCCAGCTTCCCTTCGAGCAAATGGCCAATCCCGTCATTGCTGCCAGCGATCGGGTTATCAACTTCAAGTATTTCTTTTCCCGCAAGCTCTTTTTTGTTAAAGAAACCGACGCGCTAGTGCTTTTTCCTGGCGGTTTCGGCACTCAGGATGAAGCCTTTGAATGCCTAACCCTAATGCAAACCGGAAAAACCAAGCTCATGCCCTTGGTGCTGGTAGACAGAACAGGTGGCTGCTACTGGAAAGAATGGGACGAATACGTGCGGGAGCACCTGCTCGGTCGCGGCCTGATCAGCCCAGAGGATCTCTTTCTCTACACCCTAACCGACGATGTGGGAGATGCCTGTCAGCAGATTGTCGATTTTTATCGCGTCTTTCACAGCAATCGCTACGTGCGAGAGCTCCTGGTTTTGCGCTTGAACACCAAACTTTCACCGGAAGCCCTAGAGATTTTAAACGAAGAGTTTGCCGACATTCTCGATTCGGGCCGGATCGAGCAAACTGGGGCTTTGCCGGAGGAAGCCGAGGAAGATATTGCCCATCTGCCACGGCTGGTGATGCACTTCAACCAGCGCAACTTCGGACGGCTGTGGCAAATGGTGCGCCGGATCAACAAGCTTCACCCGGAACAGCCGGATCCTCTGCAAATGCGCCCTGAACAAAAGTAGATGTATCAGCGCTCTCAGAACCATCCAAGAACCAGCAGCCAATTGTTTTGGTGGTGCTCCCAATGGGCCGGTTGTTTGTCAAAATCTGCGGCATCACCCGTCAGGATCAGGCGGAGGCCATCGCCGCGCTGGGGGTGAGTGCCCTTGGGTTTATTGCGGTGCCCAATACACCCCGCTATTTGCCCCTCTCGGAAATGGCCCGTTGGGTGGGATCCCTGCCCGGCCCTGTGGAAAAGGTGGGGGTCTTCCTGGATCAGGATCCCCGCGCCATCGCCGCCTGGGTGGAAACGGTGGGCCTCACGGCTGTCCAGTTGCATGGCCAAGAATCCCCGCAAGATTGTCAGCAATTGGGGGAATGGCTTCCCGGGATCCGCCGCATCAAGGCCCTGCGCGTCCGCCAGCCACAAGATCTGGAAGTGGCCAATCTCTACCGAGACTGTGTGGAGATGCTGCTTTTGGATGCCTATCACCCCCAACAGGCGGGTGGAACGGGGCGAACCCTGAATTGGCCAGAACTTGCTCGCCTTTCGCGTGAGCGGGCTCTGCCCTTGCCTTGGCTACTGGCCGGTGGGCTGAACCCGGACAATGTTCTGCAGGCGCTCAGCCACCTGCAGCCAAGCGGCATCGACCTCTCCAGTGGTGTGGAACGTCGGCCAGGCGATAAAGACATCGACAAAGTCCGGCACCTGCTGCAGCAGCTTGGCTCCCAAGGGTGGGAGATTGCTCCTACTCTGCCGCCGATAACGCCAAGCGCAACGGGATGATCATTTGGCTGGGTTCCTACTGCAGCGACTGAATATCCAACCCCGGCTCGAACATCAGCTCTTTCACTTCCCCAAATCGGCCCATCACTCCAAGCTCCCGGTCGTTAAAGGTCACCAACACACCGCCCGCATTGCCGGTACGCAACACGATTGACTGCTCCGCTTCCCAATTCAACTCGGCCCCCGGTTGTAAGGTGGCCTCAAAAACCGTTTGCCCATCGGCGATGACCCGCAACCAGGAAGGGCGCTCCACAACGCGAATATCCAGACGCACCGGCTTGCGCCCCGCCCCCCCCAAGTGAGCTTCCAAGACCTCGGGGAAGACGCCTTGGATGCGCGTCCATTGGTCGAGGGTGGGAAACAGTTGGCGGGCCGTGGGCTGAGCTGCCGACAGAGTGGGATCCGGGGAGTTGGCAGCAGGCGGTTGCTGGCCGGATCCCTCCCGACTGACCGTTGACAGGCTCACCAGCCAACGCCCAAAGGGATTGCCTGTGCCTTCCAAAAGAGCCGACAATCCCCCCACCGTCAGCACAATCAGCACCACATAAGCAGCCCAAAGGTGGAGAGGACGCAGGGCAAAGGCAGGTTGCTGGCCGACAACAGCAAGAGGAGCTGGCGCGCGGGGGGTTTTGGCCGATAAAAGCGGAGAGGCACGCCGAGAGAGGGTTTCGCCATCCAACCCCAAATAGTCGGCATAGCGCTTGAGAAACCCTTGCACATACACCGGCTCCGGTAACCGGCTCAAGTCAGCTTCCTCCAGCGCCTGCAGATATTGGCAGCGAATGAAGGTATCGTTAGCTACTTCTGTCAACGTCAGTCCCCGTGCCTCCCGTGTTTGCCGCAACAGGGATCCCAGGGCTTCTAAAGAGTGTGCTGGCTCTTGCATCATTTGGCCACCTGCGGAAGAAAGGAGGCTATTGTGAGAGTTTGCACTCAGTTAGAGACTCTGACGAGCTAATCGCGTGAGCGGGCCGGAGGCCTTAGAGGGCGCTTCCCGAGCGAGGATGAGCTGCTGTGCCCGGTGAGAGGGGCCAGCAAAGCTTGGAGCTCATGGGGATCCAACTGGCGGAACTGGCCTGCTTTCAGGTTGCCCAAGCCCAGTGGGCCAATGGCTTCCCGATGTAAGCTGAGCACCGGATGCCCAAGACGCTCCGCCACCCGCCGAATTTGCCGGTTGCGTCCCTCAAACAACACCACCCTCAGCCAGGAGCAATTGGGATGCTCCCTTTGCCGGAAATCCGGGGCAGGACAAAACTCCACCTCCGCCGGCAGAGTGGTGTACCCCTCTAAGTCTACTCCGTCTCGCCAATGTTGCAGAGTGGCCTGACTCGGATGCCCTTGTACCTGTACCCGGTAGGTTTTGGGCAGATGATAGCGCGGATGGGTCAGCTTCAAGGTCAAGTCGCCATCATTGGTGAGCAGCAAAGCGCCACTGCTGTCCGCATCCAGCCGGCCCACCGGGTAGAGGCGGGTTTGCCGTTTCCAGAGTGGGGGGAGCAGATCCAACACCGTCTTGCGTCCCCAAGGATCTGCACAGGTTGACAAAACCCCCACCGGCTTGTGCAGGAGCAAAACATGGCGCGCCAGATCCTTGGTCAAAGGGATCACCTGACCATCCACCTCGATGCGATCCCGCTCTGGATCGGCTTTGGAGCCCAGCTCAGTGACCACCTTCCCGTTCACTCGAATGCGCCCGGCCAGGATCCAAGCTTCCACCTGGCGACGCGAGGCCAATCCCTGCTGAGCCAAGAGCTTCTGTAGCCGTTGGGGTTCTGCCATGGGGATTTGAGCAGCAAAAGCAGCAACCGAAGCTGAGGGTACTAGGCGGCGGAGCCTGAGGCGTCTGGCCCGCTTGCGCGAACGGGGTTGGAGAGTCGGTCGGACACACCAGCAGAATTGGGGGGCAACAGCAGCATTTCCGACTGAGACTCTGAGTTTTCTCCTAGAGAATAGCTGAGGCCACAGTCAAACTCTTCTGCCAGCCGGCAGACTTCCTTGAGATCTCCCACCGACCAAATGCTCCAACTGCTGCGAATTTGGTTATCCACCCACACTTCCACGCGGTTGCCTTCGATGTGAAGGATGCGCTTGGGCTGGGCTTCTGAAGGGCAGCCTGCAGGCTCGGCCAAGACCTCCGGCCCGCTTACGCGAACGGAAGATTTTTGCCTCAAGGCCCCCAGAGCTGCCATGAGCTGCGGCAGAGCCAGCAAAAGGTGCTGAGTGGCCTGTTGGGGTTGCCCTTTCAAGCAGGAAACCAGAGCTTCGGCAACACTCTGGTTGAGGGCCTGCAGAGCTTGGAGTGGAGTAGCACCCGCTAAAGAGGGATCCGGTTGCAGTGGGCTTTGAACATCCATGAAAAGGCAGAAAAGGCATGAACAGCAACTTTACAGCCCTTTCGCAGGTTGACCACAACAACGCCGCTGCCCATTGGAGCAGAGCGCTCTGGTTTGCGCAAGCGTGCCGCAGACATTGAGTCCTGTACAGATGGATGACCAGAGGAAGGGCTGTATGGCTCCCTTAAGCCTAACAAATCCAAGAACTTCAGGGCCTCCGGCCCGCTTACGCGAACGTCAAAAACTTTTCTTGGATGTTGTCCGCATTGCTGCAAAGCAAAGGCCCCTCTATCTAGTGGCCATCAAGGCAGATCCTTTGCTCTCTCGTGCAAAGCAGGCTGAGCTCCAGCGCGGATCCCTCGAAATGGTGCAACTATTCGCCGCTCGATTCGTTTTCTTCGCCCTCGGCGGTGTCCTCAACCCCAGCTTGGGATCCCTCCGGTTCCTGGGCCTCAGAGGTCTGTCTCAGTTGGTTAAGCAGAGCCAAAACGCGGGATCCCCGCTCCAAAGAGCGATCCTGCAAAAACACCACTGTTGGCACCCGTCGCAGGCTGAGGCGCTGGCCGATTTCCCGCCGCACAAAGGGTGTGGCCGCCGCTAACCCTTCCATGGCCCGGTGTTGAGCTGTCTCATCCCCATAAATGCTGACGAAGATGCGAGCATTTTGCAGGTCATTGGAAACCTCGACATCCACAATGCTGACCATCCCTGCCCCGACCCGGTCATCTTTGATCTCCGAGAGCAGGATTTGGCTGACCTCTCGTTTGATCAGTTCTGCTACCCGTGCCACTCGTCGCGCTGTCGCCATTTTTGGATACCTAGGCTAACATCATCCGCAAGCCTGCTCTGGTCGGTGTGAAGCATAGCCCCCGCCAGCTTGGCCCCAAGAACAGTAGCCAATGCTACGAGCATCTCTTCCTTCCACCTTTATCCTGAGTCCATGTCCATCTTGCCTTGAGTATGAATACCTAAAGCCATCGATGGATGGATGGAGACGTGATGATCAAGATGCCAGAGGCGCTGCGGCGCTCCATTGAGCAGTTCATGCTGAATGTGACGGAGCCGCTTGACCCGTTGCTCTCGCTGAAGCTGACTCAGCTTGTGGTGATGTTGGGGGATACAGCTTACGCGATGGGATACAGCGATGGCCAGCAAAAGCCGGATGAGCGCTGCCGCTATTGTCCCAGTCGGGTGTTCGACAGTCTAGAGCTTTGATAGGGTTCTTCAAGGTTCTTTACAACGCAGTGTAGCTTCTGGCTGCCCAGGATCCCGGCCTTGGGGGGGGTGAGTTGAAAGAGGCGGTGGAAACCAGCCAAGATGGGATCCCATTGCTTGGCAGCCTATGACTTCCCCCGTTTTGCTTTGGCATCGTCGCGATCTGCGGTTAGAGGACAACACAGCCCTGCATGAGGCAGCCCAGCGCAGCGCTCAGGTGGTGCCTGTCTTCATTTTCGACCCGCAGATGCTGAGACGGTCGGACATGGCCCCAGCTAGGGTGGCCTTTTTGCTTCAGGCTCTGCAAGAGCTCCAAGAGCGCTACGCCCAGATGGGGATCCCGCTGATCTGGCGGCTGGGGGATCCCCTGGTGGAGTTGCGATGCTTGGCCATTGACCTGGGAGCCAAGGCCGTATTTTGGAATGCCGATGTGGAGCTGTTTGCCCTGCAGCAGGACAGTTGGGTGCGGGCCGGTTTGGCCGAAGCCGGGATCCAGTCCTTCTCTTACCAAGACATGCTGCTGCATGGGCCGGGGGAAGTGCTGACCCAAGCTGGAGAGCCCTATTCGGTTTTCACTCCCTTCTGGCGCAGGTGGTCGAGCTTGCCCAAGCGGGATCCCTACCCAACCCCCGAGGGTCTGCAGCCGGTATCGGGACTAAAAGCGCAGCCTCTACCGACTTTGGCAGATTTGGGCTTTGTCTGCGACCAGCGGATCCCAGCAGCGGGGGAAGCAGCGGCTCAAGCCCTTTTGGAAGACTTTTGTCAGGGTTTGCGCATTTTGGACTACGAGCGAGCCCGCAACTTCCCGGCTGAGCCGGGCACTTCTCTGCTCAGCCCCCACTTGTGTTGGGGAACCCTCGGCATTCGCCAGGTTTGGCAGGCCACGCGAGAAGTAGAGGCCGAGGTGCGCAGCGAAGAAGCCGAAAGCAGCTTGCAAACTTGGCGGCAGGAGCTGTGCTGGCGAGAGTTTTACAAGCATGTCTTGGCCCACTGGCCCCACGTGGAAACCGGAGCCTATCGACGAGCCTTTGATGCACTGGAGTGGGACAATCGGCAGGACTGGTTTCAGGCTTGGTGTGCGGGGCAGACGGGATACCCCATTGTGGATGCGGCCATGCGCCAACTGAACGAAACCGGCTGGATGCACAACCGCTGCCGCATGATTGTAGCCAGCTTTTTAACCAAGGATCTGCTCATCGATTGGCGCTGGGGAGAACGCTACTTTATGCAAAAGCTGGTGGATGGGGATCTGGCGGCCAATAACGGCGGTTGGCAGTGGAGCGCCGGTGTGGGAACGGATCCCAAGCCCCTGCGCATTTTCAACCCGGCCACGCAAGCAGCCCGCTATGACCCGGAAGGAGAGTACATCCGCCGCTATCTGCCGGAGCTGGCAGGGCTGGATACGCCTGCTCTGCTGTGGGTGGGGGATGACCCCAAGGGATCCTGGGCTTTGCGGGAACGGCGAAGCTGTGGCTATCCGGATCCCATCGTGGATCACAAGGTGCAGCAGCAGGAGTTCAAACGGCGCTACCAGGCGGTGCAGCAGGGGTACTCCAAGTCTGTTCAACGATCAAACGATCATAGAAATCCAAGCGTTGTGTAGTCTCGTAAAAAAAGGGGATCCAATGGATCCCCCGTGGCTACCAGAGCTTAAGGCAAATGCCCGTCCAAAGCAGGTAACTGCAGCACTAGGGCTTCAGCTCGCTGGGGATGCGCTCCCCGAAGAGCACGAAGTAGAGAATCCGATAAATGTCCGTGTTCAGGATCCCGGTGGTCGGCACCAACTCTTGGGCGTTCAAGCCCGCAGCGCGAGCAATGACTCCACTGCCGACGTCATCTCCGGTAGCCCAAGCCACGGCAAAGGGATAGCGCTTGCCATTCTTGTCAGGAGCAGAAATAAACGGCTTTGTGCCCGTGCCGTCAACTCCGTCAATGGGGGCACCACTGCCTTCGGGGTCAGTAGGGGGCAGCGGCTCCTCGGCGGATTCGATATCCACCAACTGCATCCCGCCGGCGTTGCTGTCGCTGGTGGTAATCATGAAGGTCTTGGGATTCTTCTCGATAAAGTTGAGAATCACCCCGATGGCATCGTCGGCCCGCTTCATGGCCTCCAGGCAGCCAGAGGCATTGAGGTTGTTGCACATGTTATCAGTGCCCTCTTCTTCGATGACGGCGAAGAAGCCCTTAGGATTGCGGGAGATCCGCGCCAGGGCAAATTCGGTCATCTCGGCAATGGTGGGGGCGCTGGCAATGTAGTTGGGCAGGTTTTGGGCGCGCAGCTCTTCCTCTGGCTTGTCGTAGAAGGTGTCCTCCACGTTGAACACCCCCAAAACTTTGGAAACATCAGCCGGCAGCTTCAGCAGCTCGTCGCGGGTGTAGACAACGGCGTACCCTTTTTTCTTGGCCTCCTCAATCAGGTTGCGGCCATCCTTGCGCTTCCCTTGGCCAAAGCGGCCCTGGACACCTTCCGGCAGCAGCCATTCCTCGCCAGCGCCGAGGATGATGTCTACCCCTGACTCCACCACCTGCAGGGCAATCTCCTCATAGTCGCTGCGCTTGGCAGCTTTGGCAACGAAGGCAGCCGTCCCCGGCTCAATGATGGATCCCGTTTGCACCAGAGCCGTACCCAAGCCTGCCGCCACGGCATCTTCCATGATCGTGTTCAGGGTACCGTTGGCAGAAGGATACTCCTTGCCGTCCGGATCCAACCCAAAGCTCTTGGCGTGGGCACGGGTTCCCGTGGCATGGATCACCGCTCCGGCGTTGGAAGTTCCTCCAAGCTGGTCAAGAAGGTGCCCGCGATAGGGGGCAATCACGGGGAGACGATCCCAGTTCAGAAAGCCATCAGGGCCGTAGTGGAGAATGCGCGTAATGTCCCAGTGGGAAGCTGAGGTTCCATCTGGGTGAAAGAAGATTGCACCGTTGCCGGTTGGCTTAGGCGCCGCTTGAGCCACACTAGAGGAAAAAACTGACGAGGACAGCAGACACAAAGTTGCAGCCAAAGCCGCCCTCAAAGAATAGCTACGCATAGCTAACACGCCCTTGCTCGTTCGAAGCTGAACGTTAAAAAACGTAACACAGCTTCAGATGAGTTTGCAAGGGCATAGCAATGCAGCAGCGCGAAACGTGCCTGAAGCGAGTGCGCCACTGAGCGATTTCCCCGTCTGACAGTGCAGCTTACGGGGTCTATAACTAACGTTAACTATCTCTTAACTGTCTCATAACTGTCAAGGCTTCTCGCAGGGCTTTTGGGGTACCTGTTCTAAGGCGCAGCCGTCCCTCTGGTCAAGTGGCTCTTCTGGAGGTGATGGCGGGGTTTTTGGCCAGTGGCTGCCATGCTTGCCTAAGCTGTCTGAGTTGCTGCTGCCAGCGCTGCAGTTCCCCCACCTCCAACGGGATCCCACCGAAGCGCACCTCCATGTAGCGCTCCAAGAACCGGATGGCCAACTGGGCTTGTGGCAAATCGGAGTGGCGCAGGTGCTCAACCCGTTGCGCTGGCCCCAAGTGCTCCGGGATCCCCACTGCTGTCGAAGCCTCCCGCAGTTGCAGGTACAGCTTTGAGATCGCCTGTCGCCGGTGCTGGGATCTGGGCAGAGCTGCCGGACTCCAGCGCACCAGAGCAAAGGTCAGCCCTGGCAGCAGGATCCCTACCATCCAGGTAGGCCATGCAGGGGGCGGCTGCCACAGGGATCCCAGCAAAACCCCATTGCCGGCAGTGGCCAACAGAATCCACCCCCCATCCTGCCAGCGCAAAGCCCGATAGCGGCGGCGGCGACCCCAATAGGCCATGGATCCGGTGATCAAAACCACCCCCAACACCGGCAGGCCATTCTGCTGCAACGTTTGCCCCAAGGCAACCAGGCTGCGACGGAAGCCAGCACCGGCATCCTCTCGATCCGGAGAGGCGGCTACAGCGCTGGCCAGCTCCTGGATCTGCCGCCAGATCTGCCGCTGGGTGGATAGGTCGTACTGGATGACGTACTTAAACCAGCGGAAGCGCAAGCTGTCGTAGAAATCTTGAAGGGGATCCCACCAGGTTTCCCGCCGGCTGACATTGGCCTCTGCCGGTGTGGCATCGAAAATGATCCACCCGTAGGAGCCAAAGGGGATCTCCGTCCAGGAATGGGCGTCGGCATTGCGTACTGCCAGATAATTTTCCTGCGCCACCCAGCGCCCGCCCAAAAAGCCATTCACCATCCGGGCCGGGATGCCAATGCTGCGGGCCAGTATCGTCAGGGCTGTGGCGAAATATTCGCAGTGGCCCCGCCGATGGGTGAACAGAAAGGCTTCCAAAGGCGGTTCAGGGCCGGGATCCGGCAGATCGGTGGTATAGGCGTAGTTCTCCAGCAGGTAATTCTGCAAGGCGGTCATCTTGCTGAAAACGTCAGGGATCCCAGCGGTAACGTCTTCAGCCAAGGCGGGAATGCGCGGATCCAGGTCTGCTGGCAACTGCAGATAGGCTGCCTGTTGGACTGGGTCGAGAGCACTGAACAGCTCCGCGTGGCCTAGCCGGCGCAAGCGCGGGCTTAACTCCCTTGAGATCCGGCTCCGGGCGCGGTAAAGATGGGGCACCTGCCGAGGCAGAGAATGGCCAACATCTCCGGTCTCGCTCAGGATGAGGCGGCGATTCTGCCGTTGCCAAGCTTGTTGCACCGTCGCTGCTCCGCCCCGCTCCAGCCATTCCATCTCCACCAGCGGGGCCACCCCAAAAACGGTGTTGGTGACCAGCGGCTCCAGATAGATAAGCTGCTCCAAGGGGAGAAGCAGCAGGTCGGGAGCAGTGGGGATCAAGCTGGAGGCAGAGAGATCAAATACCCCTGCTGCGTTGGGGAAAATGGGGATGAAGCGGTCTAGCGTTCGCGACCAGGCCCGTCCATCGTAGCGATCGAAGCTGATCCCGCGCCAGTAGAGGGACTCCACACGGGGCGGCACCCCTGCCGGAAATTCCACCCGCATGACAACGGTGTTATCGGTTTTGAGGGTGCCGAATGCTCCCAGGCTGACTTCCTCGGCAAAGCCAGTGGTCATCACCGGCGAGCGGGCCTGGCGACCCAGAATTCCTAAACTGACCCGCGGGAACAAGAAAAACAAAGCCACGGACAGGATCACCGCCAGCAAAGCCAGGGATCCGAGAAAGCCCAAAAAGTTGAGGTTGATGCCACGGGTTTGGCTGGCTGCCTGCGGGTGCTGCTCTGCTTGCAGGCGCAGGTGGTAAAGGGTGAGGTTGATCAGTCCCACCCCCACGTACAGCAAAAACAGCAGCCCAAAGCTGATGTCTTCGTTGAACAGGGTGGCAATGGCCATCAGCAGCAGAGACAGCACCGCCAACTGGATGTGATCGGCTGCCCGTTCCCGCTGAAACAGCTTGGCCCCCGTTAGGTAAAGCACCAAGCCAATGGCCCCATCGGAAAAGGGAAGGATCCCAAAGATAACCAAAGCCAGCAGGCTAAGCAACACCGCCACCGTCAGGGGCATCCACAGGGGGGCATAGCGGGCAAAAGCAATCCTTGGCGGCTCCCAAAACCAACTGCAGGCCCCTGCGGCCAAGCAAACGGCAATGACCGGTGGCGACAGAGCCTGATCCCCCAGACAAAGGGCCGTGAAGGCGATCCCCACCAACAGGTAAACAAACACCTTTTGAACGGATGGCAGTGTCCAGGTCATGGCCCTTGGGATTCAATCCTTTCCAGCATAGCCAAGTCTTTTTTGCTACCGGTTTGCCCTCCCTGGGATCCCCTTTTGGACAAAGCGAAGAGCATTAGAATCGTTAACTAAGAATCGTTAAGATTTTGTTACTCGCCGGTCTCGACGGGATACCTGTGACACGCTGCGCGAAAAGGTGGTGAGATGTCCAGCCAAAACGAAATTCACGTGGTGGGGGCGCGGCAGCACAACCTCAAGAATGTCGAGCTGCGGATCCCGCGCGATCGCCTGGTGGTATTCACGGGCGTCTCCGGATCGGGCAAGTCCTCCTTGGCTTTCGACACCATCTTTGCCGAAGGGCAGCGGCGCTATGTGGAATCCCTCAGTGCCTATGCGCGGCAGTTTTTGGGGCAACTGGACAAGCCGGATGTGGATCGCATCGAAGGGCTGAGTCCGGCCATCTCCATCGATCAAAAGTCCACCAGCCACAACCCCCGCTCGACGGTTGGCACCGTTACCGAAATCTACGACTACCTGCGGCTTCTGTATGGGCGAGCTGGGATCCCGCACTGCCCCCATTGCAACCGGGTGATCGCCCCCCAGACGGTGGATCAAATTGTGGATCAGATCATGGCTCTGCCGGATCGGACGCGGTTTCAGTTGCTCTCGCCGGTGGTGAAGGGGAAAAAGGGCACCCATGCCAACCTGTTGCAAAGCTTGCGCCAGCAAGGGTTTGTGCGCGTGCGCATCGACGGCCAGGTGCGGGATCTGAGCGAGGAGATCGAGTTAGCCAAAAACAAAACCCACACCCTTGAGGTTGTGGTGGATCGGCTGGTCAAGAGCCCCGACATAGCGGAGCGACTGGCCGATTCTCTGGCAACCTGCCTGCGCCAGTCGGGAGGAATTGCGGTGGTGGAGCTGCTGCCGCGGGAAGAGGAGCGAGAACAGCTGCTGCAAAAGGTGGCCGAGTCGGCGGGGCAATACCTGAACAGCAAGCCAACGGAGCTGATCTTTTCTGAGCAATTTGCCTGCCCGGAGCACGGTTCGGTGATGGGCGAGCTGTCGCCGCGCCTGTTTTCCTTCAACTCGCCGATTGGGGCCTGTCCTGTCTGCCACGGGCTGGGTTTTGAGCCCATCTTCGACCCCGAGCGGATCGTGCCCGATCCCAAGCTCCCCTTGTACGCGGCCATCGCCCCTTGGGCAGAGCGGGAGAACCCCTACTATCTGGCTTTGTTGGCGGGAGCCGCCAAGGCTTTTGGCTTTGACCTCAGCAGCCGCTGGTGTGATCTCACCCCCCAGCAACAGCAGATCATCCTCTACGGCGCCGACCAGGAGGTCTACATCGCCGAGGTAGAATCTCAGTACCGAGGCCGGGGGTACTATCGCCGCTATGAGGGGGTGATTCCCCAATTGCAGCGGCACTACCAGGAAACCACTTCCGAAATCTATCGGCAAAAGCTGGAAGCCTACCTCACCTACCGTCCCTGTTCCGCCTGTGGGGGATCCCGTCTCAAGCCGGAAGCTCTGGCCGTGCGCATCGGCGGCTACCGCATTACCGATCTCACCGAGATCTCCATCCGCGACTGCCTGCACCGCCTGGAGCAGTTGAAACTTACCCCGCGACAAGTGCAGATCGGCGAGCTGGTGCTGCGGGAGATCAAAACCCGGCTGCAGTTTTTGGTGGATGTGGGCCTGGACTACCTAACGCTGGCCCGCCCGGCCATGACCCTCTCCGGGGGCGAGGCACAGCGGATCCGGCTGGCCAGCCAGATGGGCTCCGGCTTGACGGGGGTGCTCTACGTGTTGGACGAACCCTCGATTGGCCTCCACCAGCGGGACAACGAGCGCCTGTTGCAAACCCTGTTTCGCCTGCGAGATCTGGGCAACACGCTGATCGTGGTGGAACACGACGAAGAAACCATCCGTGCCGCCGACCACATCGTCGATATCGGCCCTGGGGCCGGCATCCACGGGGGGGAAGTGGTGGCCCAGGGATCCCTGGCGGACATCATGGCCTGCGAGCGCTCCATCACCGGAGCTTATCTTTCGGGGCGGCTGCGGATCCCTACCCCTGCGCAGCGGCGGGCTGGGAAAGCGGTTGCCCTCAAGCTCACCAATGCCCACAAAAACAACCTCAAGCACATCGATGTGGAGATCCCTCTGGGCAAGTTGGTCTGTGTTACAGGCGTCTCCGGCTCCGGCAAATCCACCTTGGTCAACGAATTGCTCTACCCTGCCCTGCAGCACCATCTTGGACACAAGGTGCCCCAACCCGCGGAGATGGGAGAACTTGAGGGCATCGAACACATCGACAAGGTGATCGTGATCGACCAATCTCCCATTGGCCGTACCCCCCGCTCCAACCCTGCCACCTACACGGGTTTGTTTGATCCCATCCGCCAAACCTTTGCCCAAACCTTGGATGCCAAGGCCAGAGGCTACCCATCCGGCCACTTTTCCTTCAACGTCAAGGGGGGGCGCTGTGAAGCCTGCAAAGGGCAGGGGGTGAACGTGATTGAAATGAACTTTCTGCCCGATGTGTACGTCACCTGTGAAGTCTGTGGGGGCAGCCGCTACAGCCGCGAAACCCTGCAGATCAGGTACAAGGGCAAGAACATCGCCGAAGTCCTGGATATGACGGTGGGGGAGGCGCTGGAGTTTTTCGCTGCCCTGCCTCCTGCCGCCAAGATCCTGCAGACCTTGGCCGATGTGGGCCTCGATTACATCAAGCTGGGCCAGCCAGCTCCTACCCTCTCCGGTGGGGAAGCGCAACGGGTCAAGCTGGCCGCAGAACTGGCCCGCCGCTCCACCGGCAAAACCCTCTATCTGCTGGATGAGCCCTCCACCGGCTTGTCTTTTTACGATGTCCACAAGCTCTTGAACGTCCTGCAACGGCTGGTGGATACAGGCAACACCGTGCTGGTGATCGAGCATAACCTGGACATTCTCCGCTGTGCTGATTGGATTATTGACTTGGGGCCAGAGGGCGGCGACCGCGGCGGCCAGATCATCGCCGTTGGCACTCCAGAACAGGTGGCTGAGCACCCCGGATCCCATACAGGGCGATATTTGAAGCAGGTTTTGCAACAACATCCCCCAGGTCGCTGAGCAACTCAGCCTGCTCCAGGGAGAAAGTTGACCGAAAGCGGCTGTCGGGATCCCCTTTCGCTTTTTGCTCTGCTCACCTCAGCCATGGCGGTGGAGGACTGATGCGGCGAGGACTCTATCCCACCCAGGCGCTCCGCACCGTGAACGCAAGGGTGAACGGTTAGCCTGAGTCTCACGTCGCTATGGCATGATGGGTCGGAAGGAAAAGGTTCGCACTCTCCCCATGGTAGGGCAGACCCTGGGTGGCCGCTATCAGATCTTGGAAGCACTGGGATCCAGCGGACAAACCTACTTGGCACAGGATGGCCATCATCCTGAGCGGCTTCGGGTGGTGCTCAAACGCTGGCAGGCCGGCCAAAATGCTCCGCACCGCGAACACAGTGAGGACTCCGCCTCGCTACGGCATCTCTTTCAGCAAGAAGTGGCGCTGCGGGAGCACCTGGGATCCCACGAGGGTATCCCCCGCCTGTTGGCCTGCTTTGAGCAAGAGGGGGAGTTTTATTGGGTGGAAGAATGGGTTGAAGGGCCCACCCTGGAACAAGCTCTATTGCTAGGTAACGCAACCGAGAGGGGCCAGCTAACGACTCCGTCCCGCCAAATGCACTGCCATTGGGGGCACGACTGGACAGAGGCTGAGGTACGAGCCTTGTTGCAGGATGTGCTGCAAACCTTGGCCTTCCTGAATGGGGAAGGGGTGAGCTGCTGCAACCTGCAGCCCTCTCGCTTGATCTACCGTCAGGCGGATGGCCGATGGGTGTTGTTGAAGTGGGGGGGTGAGGAACAGGGTCTGGCTTTTTCCGGCTCTGGCTTCGGGAACCCCTATGGCCCCAGGCATTGCAGCGACCTCTATGCTCTTGGGCTGATTGCCCTGCAGGCCCTCTGCGGGATCCCGCCCCAGAAGCTGTTTCGCGACCCGTTGACGGGGGAGTTGCGCTGGCACGATCTGGCCTCTACTAGCGCTCCTTTTGCTGCTTTTCTGGATCGTTTGGTGAGCTGCAACCCACAACAGTGCTTTCCTTCAGCAACAGCAGCTCTGGCCGCTTTGCAGGCTTTGCCCCCCGCCGAGAGCCCCCCTGCCGCCGAACTCCTGTCCCAGCCCAGCCCTGTCGCCGCCGAGCCCTTACAGGAGCCAACCACCCCACCGCGTTCTCCGGTATCGCTGCGGGCGCGTCCCCGGATCCCACTGGTTTGGGCAGGAGGCAGCTTGGCGGCCTTGCTGGCGTTGACGGTGGCAGGGGTATGGCAGATGAGGGCGAACCTTGGCCTGCGGGGGGAGCCCAAGGATTCTGTCCCCCTCACGAGAACGGGATCCTCTGGCCCGGCAAAGCGCAACGGCCTGGGACTCCGTCCTACTCGCGAGAACGGTTCTCATGCCTCCGTCCCCACCGCCGTCACGGTCGCGGAAGCGTCGCGTAGCGATAACGACCCGGCAGACTGGGCCAAGTCTTTGCAGCTCAAGGCTACGCTGGAAGGCCCTGTCGCCGTCACTGCTCTGGCCATCAGCCCGGATGGAAATCTCCTTGCTGCCGGGGGAGACGACGGCGTGATCCGGCTTTGGGATCCCCAGGCTGGCCAACTGCTCCAGAGCTGGGCAGGCCACGAGGGATCCGTTGAGGCACTGGCAATCAGCCCAGATGGTACCTTTTTGGTGAGTGGTGGGGCAGACAAGACGGTACGGGTCTGGGATCTGGCGACCCTGGGGGATCCGGCTCTCTCGCCTGGGGATGTGCTGGCGCGGCTGCAGTTGCAAGGGCACACCGGGTTGATCAACAGTGTCGCCATTAGCCCCGATGGTCGTTGGATTGCCAGTGGCAGCGCCGACCGCACCATCCGCCTTTGGCAGGCCGACAACGGCCAGTTGATCCGCACCCTGGCGCCTCCCACTGCCGCCGCCCAGGAGACCCCTCAGAGGGCAGGCATTACAGCAGTGGCCTTTGGCCCAAGACCTACCCGTATGAATACTTCCCACCAATCTGAAGGGATCCCCCCTTGGATCTTGGTGGCCGCCAATGGAGATCCCACCGTTCACCTTTGGGATCCTGGCAGCGGGGCCTTGCTGGAAACCCTAAAGGCCGACTACCCCATCGAGCAGGTGCTTCTGAGTCCAGATGGCCGCTATTTGCTTGCCGGCAGTACCGGTGGCATCTTGGTCTGGAACTTGGGCACGGGATCCTTGGAGCGCACCTTGCCCCAGACTTTGTCCGGCTTGGCCGCCCTTGCCCTCAGCCCTGATGGCCGCTTGCTCGCCAGCGGCACCGATTACCGTGCCCACCAGATCAAACTCTGGGATCTGCGCAGCGGAGAACAGTTGCGCACCCTGGGCGGCCAGACTTGGATGGTGAGCGTCTTGCTGTTTGGCCCCGGTCGCGGAAGCGTCGCGCAGCGATATGGGCAGACCCTTCTCAGTGGTGGCGCCGATGGCTCAATTCGCATTTGGGGGCCAGCCGACCCAGCTCAGCCCTAGTGGGATCCAAGCAGATAAAATACTCGACGAAGAAGGGATCCCGGCAGAGCATGACTCTAGTCAATAATAAGCTCAACTATACTGAAAATAATGTATAATATGTTCAGTACGGATTACTACCA